>DASWBF010000485.1:0-9583 GCA_036390735.1 Mycobacterium sp.
TGCAGGGTTCGGTGCTGCTCGACGGCGAGGACGTCTACGGCCCGGGGGTCGATCCGGTGAGCGTGCGTAAAACCGTCGGTATGGTTTTTCAACGCCCAAATCCCTTCCCTACCATGTCGATTCGCGACAATGTGGTTGCCGGCCTGAAGCTTCAGGGAGTACGTAGCCGCAAGATTCTCGACGAGGTCGCCGAGCGCTCACTCAAAGGCGCGAACCTGTGGAACGAAGTCAAGGACCGACTCGACAAGCCGGGGGGCGGGCTATCGGGCGGTCAGCAGCAGCGGCTGTGCATCGCCCGTGCAATCGCGGTGCAGCCCGATGTGCTGCTGATGGACGAGCCGTGCTCGGCGCTGGACCCGATCTCCACGCTGGCAATCGAAGACCTGATCGCCGAGTTGAAGATGGATTTCACGATCGTCATCGTCACGCACAACATGCAGCAGGCCGCGCGGGTGAGCGACCACACCGCGTTCTTCAACCTGGAGGCCGCGGGAAAGCCCGGTCGGCTGGTCGAGATCGACGACACCGAGAAGATCTTCTCCAACCCGAGTCAGAAGGCGACGGAGGATTACATCTCCGGTCGCTTCGGCTGACCACCATGCGTTGACTCTGCGTCCTGGGCGCGAAAGTTCGAGTGTCCCGTCAGTTGCTCGTGGGCAGGCCGTCCTCTTCGGGCAGCTTGCCGGTGGCCTGAAAGATCACCCGTCGACCGATCTCGACCGCGTGGTCGGCGAACCGCTCGTAGAACCGTCCCAGCAGCGTCACGTCGACCGCCGCGGCGACCCCGTGTTTCCACTCGCGGTCCATCAGCACGGTGAAAAGGTGGCGGTGAAGGTCGTCCATCGCGTCGTCTTCTTCGCGCAGCCGGGCGGCTTTCTCCGGGTCGCGGGAGACCACCACTTCCTGCGCGGCATTACCCAATTCAACTGCTACTCTTCCCATTTCGGCGAAGTAACCGTTGACCTCTTCGGGCAGCGCGGGCTGGGGATGCCTGCGACGGGCGATCTTGGCGACGTGTAGCGCAAGAGCGCCCATCCGTTCGACGTCGGCGACGATCTGAATCGAGCTGACGATGGCGCGCAGGTCCCCGGCGACCGGCGCCTGCAGCGCCAGCAACACGAACGCGGCTTCTTCGGCCCGGAGGCTCATCCCGGTGATTTGCTCGTGGTCGGTGATGACTTGTTCGGACAGCACCAGATCGGCTTGCAGCAGCGCCTGAGTTGCACGTTCCATCGCGACACCGGCCATGCCGCACATCTCACCGAGCTGTGCGGTCAGGGCGTCGAGTTGCTCGTGGTACGCGGTCCGCATGTTTCCACACTACGTTCTGACGTCTGGAGAGGTCACGAGCCGCGGGTGAACTCGCGGTGAACGGCCGAGAATCGCTGTCGTTATTCGCAGCTGACGTCGGCGCCGTTGGTGATGCTGAGATCTTGCGGCAATGGGGTGGGTGTGGTGTGGATGTTGTGCGTCAGGTGCACGTGCACTGACGAGCCACTCGGCGGCGGGGCGGTGACGGTGTAGAAATCTTGGCCCAGCACCACCTGAACGACGTCACCCATCCCTGTCACCCGCTCCATCTGAGGATTGGGGAACGCTGACGCCACGGTCGCCGCCGCCTGCTCGTTGCCCGACGAGAAGAACACGGTGGTCGACGGCAGCGCGCTCGGGTAGTCGTCTGGCGTGGTGACGATGAAGCCGTGCTGCTCCAGCTCGCTGGCCGCGCTCGCACCGAGACCGTTCTGGCCGGTGGAGTTGGAGACGTGCACGGTGATGTTCTTCGGCTCGGTGGTCACCGCGTCGACCAGTTCGCCGGTGTCGTGGGACGCGGCATCGGTCGGGGCGCTGCTGCTGGCGAGCGGTGAGTTGGTGGCCGTTGTGGGAGTGGTGGTTTCGTTCTGGTTGTTCTCGCCGGGCAGCGGATCGTCGTTGATGATCGCATCGAACAGCGCCCGATTGTCCTCGGTGCGCAGCGGCTCATTGCCTTCGGAGTCGGTTTCACCGGTCGGGACGGTGAGGAACGTTATTCGCCCGGCGGACATGCCCTGGATCGACTGGCCCAGGTCGACGAGGTCCTTGGTGTCGACGTTGTCGACGGAGCTGTCGTTGATGAACGTGTTGACGACGTCGTTGAGCTTCTTGAGGCTGAAGAACACCTCATTGGAGATCAGTGAGCGCAGCAACGACGACAGGAACAACTGCTGGCGCTTGATGCGGCCGTAGTCCCCGTTGGTCTCGGTGGTGACCTGCCGGGCGCGCACGTAGTTCAGCGCGGTGCGGCCGTCGATGGTTTGCCAACCGGCCTCCGGCAGCACCGTGCCCAGCTCATAGTCCTCCAGCGCAGTGGTGCTGCACACCTTCACGCCGCCGAGCGCGTCGACCATCCTCGCGAAACCCGCGAAGTCGATCGCCATGAACCGGTTGATCGCCAGCCCCGACAGCTTCTGGATCACCTTGACCAGACACTTGGGTCCACCGAACGAATACGCCGAATTGAGCTTGGTTTCGGTGTAAACCTGCTCTGGGCCGTAGGTGCCGGTGTCCTCGTCGTACACCGGTCCGTACTCGCCGGTCTGCGGATCCCACGCGTGACACAGCATCGGCTTGATTGCCAGATCGCGCGGAAACGACACGGCCACAACACGTTTGCGGTTGGCCGGGATATTGACCAGCATCACGGTATCCGAGCGGGCACCGCCGGCTTCCTCTGTGTCACCGGCACCCATGTCGGCGTTCTGGCCGAACCGGCTGTCGACGCCGACGATGAGGAAGTTCTCGTCACCGAACTGGGCCTTCGGGTCGACAATGTCGCGCGAGTCCGGGTCCAGCGCCGAGATCAAGTTCAGCCTGTTGTTCTTCGAGGTGCTCCACTGCCACGCCGCGCCGGTCAGCACCAGCGCGAGGATGGACAGCACGGCTGCGGCGCCACGGCCGGCCATGACGAAGGGTCGACGGCGTTTCGGTGCCGGTTGAACCTGGACGGCGTGGATCGGGGGCCGGTTGTCGGCGGCCGGCATAGTCGTCCGACCGTTCGCGTCGCCGTGCAGCAGCCCGTCGGCCTTGCGGTGACGGGCCGCGGCCAGATCCGGCATCTCCGGCATGGTGACGATCGGGATCCGCGCTGTGACCTCGGCGTGCAAGCCGGTGTCGGCGAGCTGCTCATCCGGCTCGTCGTCGACGCGATGCCGCGACGACCGTCGCCCATTTTGAACCGTTCCGATTTTGGCGATGAGGTCGGCAACGGGCACTCCATCGGTGTGGCTGCCGCCGGAGTCGTGATCGTCGTCGGGCCCCGGATCCGGTGTGGGCGGCGAAACTGTCAGCCGTTCCCACGGCGCGGCTACCGTCGACGGCCGCGGTTTTCGGGTAAGCCATTGGTTGGCCCAGGGATCAGACTTGTGGTCGCCAGAGCCGCGGCGGTGACTAGGAGTGGCGTTGTCGCCGTCTCTCATGTCCTACCGGCCTCCGACTCAAAAGTGGTACAGCCCGTCCGCAACCGTGTGCTCACGATCCGCTATCTGTCTACGCGCAGCACTATGCCTTTTAACAGGCCAAGGCATGCATCCGCCACCTGAGCGAGATGCAGCCAGAGCAACATCGTACTTAGACATTCTGAGCACCGTGATGTCGGAACCGTCTCGGTTCAGCCTCCGGAGTGCATAACGTCCGCGCCGACGGGCACGACGCAGTCGTCGGGATCGGATAACCAGCCATCGGGCAGCGCCACGGAAGCTGGCGAACCCTGCCGCCCCCGTGGCCCCGTCGCGGCGAAGGGGAACGGGACGTCCGGATCCAATCGATCGAGCAGGACGTCCAGCTCTTTCAGGGTCTTCACCAGCGCCAATGCGCGTCGCAAGTCGGCTCCCGCGGGAAAACCATGCAGGTACCAGGCGATGTGTTTGCGGATGTCTCGCATGCCTTTGTCTTCACCGAAGTGAGCGGTCAGCAGCGCGCCGTGCCGTCGGATGATCTGCGCGACTTCGCCGAGTGTGGGCGGCGCGGCGGCCGGAGCGCCGGTCAGCGCAGCCGACAGTTCGGCGAACAACCACGGCCGGCCCAGACAGCCGCGTCCGATCACGACGCCGTCGCAGCCGGTGGTGGCCATCATCGCGACCGCGTCGTCGGCGTCGAAGATGTCGCCGTTGCCCAGCACCGGGATCGACCGAACATGCTGCTTGAGCGCCGCGATCTGCGCCCAGTCGGCCGTACCTGAGTACCGCTGGGCAGCGGTGCGGGCGTGCAACGCCACAGCGGCCGCGCCCTCCTGCTCGGCGATCCGCCCGGCGTCCAGGTGGGTGTGGTGCGCGTCGTCGATCCCGATCCGGAACTTCACGGTCACCGGGATCCCGGTGCCGTCGGTGGCCCTCACGGCGGCGGCGACGATCTGCCCGAATAGCCGGCGTTTGATCGGCAGGGCGGCGCCACCACCGCGTCGTGTGACTTTCGGCACAGGACAGCCGAAGTTCATGTCGATGTGGTCGGCGAGGCCCTCGTCGGCGATCATCCGCGCTGCAGCGTAGGTGGTATCCGGGTCGACGGTGTACAGCTGCAGTGATCGGGGCGCTTCATCGGGCGCGAACGAAACCATGTGCATGGTCACGGGGTGCCGCTCGACCAAAGCGCGGGCGGTCACCATCTCGCAGACGTACAGCCCGCTGACCGTGCCGGCCCGGGCGACCTCGAGTTCGCGGCAGAGCGTGCGGAACGCGACATTGGTCACGCCGGCCATCGGCGCCAGGACCACCGGGCTGCGCAGCGCAATGTGCCCGATGCGCAGACCCGGGGCCAGTGCGGCCGGAAGCATTACGCCCTAGCCGACGCCAGCGCCCGCTTGGCGGTGAGCTTCTCGGCCTTGCGGGCCTCGCGCTCGAGGCGCCGGCGCTTGGACTCCTCGAACTTGTCGCAGGCCTCTTCGAGCTCCTCGACCAGCAGTGCGAGATCGTCACGCATCCTCGCGGCTTCGCCGGTGAAGTCCTCACGCTCGAAGATCCGCCACTTCTTCAGCACCGGCATCACCACGTCGTCCAGGTGGACGCGCGGGTCGTAGACGCCGCCGACGGCGATGATCACGGCCTTGCGGCGGAACTCCGGAACGGTGTAGCCGGGCATCTTGAAGTTGCGCAACACGCGGTGCAGCGACTTCATCGCCTGGTTCGGCGCGATCTCCAGGCCCGCCTCGGACACGTCGCGGTAGAAGATCATGTGCAGGTTCTCGTCGGCGGACACCCGGGCAAGCAACTGGTCGGCCACCGTTTCGTTGCAGGCCTTGCCGGTGTTGCGGTGCGAGATGCGGGTGGCGAGTTCCTGGAAGGTGACGTAGACGACGGAGTCGAACAGGCTCTCCGCGAACAGGTCACCCTGCTGGTTCTGGCCGGGGCTGAACCCGCGGGTCATCTGCTCGACGCGAAGCTTCTCCAGCTCGACCGGGTCGATCGATCGGGTGACGACGAGGTAGTCCCGCAGCGCGATGCCGTGCCGGTTCTCCTCGGCGGTCCAGCGGTTCACCCAGGTGCCCCAGGCGCCGTCCATGCTGAAGTTCATCGCGATCTCGCGGTGATACGACGGAAGGTTGTCCTCCGTCAGAAGGTTCTGCACCATCGCCACCTGGGCGACGTCCGACAGCTTCGACTCCTCGGGATGCCAGTCCTGACCGCCGAGCGCGTAGAAGTTCTTGCCGTCCGACCACGGGATGAAGTCGTGCGGATTCCAGTCCTTGGACATGGTCAGGTGCCGGTTGAGGTACCGCTCGGCCACCGGTTCAAGCTCGTGCAAGAGGTGCACGTCGGTCAGGTTTTGAGTCATGGCCCCGTCCAGTTATCTGTACCTGTTGGTTGCACTCAATATAAGTGTGTACGCCGGTGACATTCAAGTTCCCACGCCATTGGCGTAATGCGCGGACGCGGCGCGGGCGATAATATCCGCGTGGGGCATCCGCTCTGCTGAACACTTAATCACGCTCGCCGCAGGGAAAGACGGAGGTCGTCAGACGTGAGGAAGCTCATTGTTATCGGTGCGGGCGCAGTTGGCGCCGCGGGCGTCGCGATGGCGTTGGTCGGCCAGGGTGTCGCGGGTGCCGACGCGTTGAGCGACGTGACTGGCAAGTACTACGGCCAGGCCAAGAGCGTGCTGTCGGGGGCGGGGCTGACGCCGATCGTGGCGACGCGGGTGGGCGACCAGGCGACCGAGGACGAGTGCGTCATCGACCGGATCCAGAACGCCAACTTCCTCAACGGCACCGGCAGCGCCGCGTCTGGCACCGTTTACGTGTACCTGAACTGCTACGCCAATGTGGCCTCGCCGCAGCAGGCGGGCTATTCGCGGCAGTCTGAGCTGGGCAAGGCCGCCTATGAGGCGCAGCAGCAAGCGGCGCTAGAGGCGCAACAGCAGGCGGAGGCGGCGGCCGCCGCGCAGCAGGGGGCGGAGTCCGAGCAGAACCTGACCGCCGAGAACACGCGCTAGGTCGCCGACGAACTCTCGGGGTAGCTCGCTCTGCTCAGCAGCATCGCGACGCAGTAGTCGATGAACTGCTCGCGGGTGGCCGTCAACCGGCGGTCCAGGTAGGCGGTGAACAGCGCGGTCAGCGCGCCGATCAACCCGGTGGCCACCATGTTCTGTAGCGCCGGGTCGCTGATCGTGGTGAGTTGGCGCTGCAGAAGCTTGATGAAGCTCGGCATCCACTCGGCTCCCGACCGCACCAGAACCGGCTCCACCTCCGGCGCCAGCAGCAGCACCCGGCCGCGCACGGGGTCGTCGACCATCAGCGCGACGAACCGCTCGACGGCTTCGCGTGCGGTCGTGGCCGACATCAACGCCGCCATTGCACGGGTGCAGACGTCGTCGTACACGGCGCGCACGAATTCGTCTCTGTCCGAGAAGCTTTCGTAGAAGTAGCGTTCGGTCAACCCGGCCTCGCGACACACCGCCCGCACGGTCAGGGCGGGACCGCCTTCGCCGCCGAGCAGGGTGACGCCGGCGGCCACGAGTCCGTCGCGGCGCAGCGCCTGGCGGTCCTCGATCGGAACGCCCGACCAGCGACCCTGATGTCTGCTCTTCGCGCGAGCGCTCATCGCTGATGTCTGCTCTTCGCGCGAGCGCTCATCGCTGCTGTTGACCGGTCGACACGACTCTCCTAGACTTGATTCTGACAACGCACGTAGTCAATTGACTTTGGCGCTGATGGGACCGTCACCAGTGACTCAAGATACGTCCGAGGCTCACCCGCTGACCAGCGAAGCCCCGACCACCGGCTGCCCGGTGGCCCCGGGCGGCTACGACGCACCGCCGGAACCGTTGGGTCCTGACTCGCTGACGTGGAAGTACTTCGGCGACTGGCGGGGGATGCTGCAAGGCCCGTGGGCAGGGTCGATGCAGAACATGCACCCGCAGCTCGGCGCTGCCGTCGAAGAGCACTCGACGTTTCCCCGCGAGCCGTGGCCGCGGGTGCTGCGGTCGCTGTACCCGATCGGTGGCGTGGTGTTCGACGGCGACCGCGCGCCGATCACCGGCGCACAGGTACGCGACTACCACACCGACATCAAGGGCACCGACACGAAGGGCCGTCGCTACCACGCGCTGAACCCGGACGTCTTCTATTGGGCGCATTCGACGTTCTTCATGGGCACGATCCATGTGGCCGAGCGGTTCCGCGGTGGGATCACCGAGGCCGAGAAGCGTCAGCTGTTCGACGAGCACATCGCGTGGTACCGGATGTACGGGATGAGCATGCGTCCGGTACCCGAGACGTGGGAAGAATTCCAGGTGTATTGGGACCGGATGTGTCGCGAGGTGCTGGAGGACAATAAGGCAACCCGCGACGTCCTCGACCTCGCGCACTACCCGAAACCGTGGTTCGCACAATGGGTTCCAGATTTGCTGATGACGCCGTTGCAGCAGCACGTAGTCGCGCCGTTCATGGTGTGGCTGTGCGTCGGGCTGTACGACGAGCCCGTGCGTGAGTTGCTTGGGTACAGCTGGTCGCGCCGCGACGAGTGGCTGCACCGCAGGTTCGGCGACGCGGTTCGGCTGGCGTTCTCACTGCTGCCCCCTCGATATCGCAAGCATCCGCGTGCCCGCGCAGGGCTGGATCGGGCCAGCGGCCGCATCCCGCACGACGCCCCGTTGCCACAGACGGCGGCCCGCAATCTGCCGCCGCTCGACGAGCGGCACAAGCCAACCCACTATTGCCCCGTCGCCGGTGTTTAGCTGAACGGCGGGCGGTTAACGTAGGCAGGGTGAAGGCCCCCGAGCTGCTCGGTGGCCGCTACGAGCTACGTGGCGTGTTGGGTCGTGGCGGTATGGCCGAGGTCCGCGACGGCTGGGACACCCGGTTGGCCCGTCCCGTCGCGATCAAGATTTTGCACCCGGCGATTGACACTCAACCGGGCAATCGCAGACGTTTCGAAGCCGAAGCGCGCACCGCCGCGGCGCTGGACTGCTCGCACATCGTTGCGGTACACGACAGCGGCGAGCACAACGGGATGCCGTTCATCGTGATGGAGCGGCTCTCCGGCGAGTCGCTGCACGACAAGATCATGCGCGGTCCGCTGCCGCAGCCGCTGGTGCGGTCAGTCCTTGACGACGTGCTCGCCGCATTGTCCGCGGCACACGACGGGGGGATTCTGCATCGCGACATCAAGCCGGCCAACATCTTGTTCACGACGTCCGGCGATGCGAAAGTCAGCGACTTCGGTCTTGCGAAGACCGCCCAGAGCAACTTGACGGCCACCGGGCAGATCTTCGGGACGATGGCGTACCTGAGCCCCGATCGGGCGCTCGGCAAGCCGGCGACCGCCGCCGATGATGTGTATGCGGTGGGCGTCTTGGGATACGAGGCGCTGACCGCGCGCCGACCCTTCTTGCAGGACAACATCGCCGCGTTGGCACAGGCGATCCTGCACGAGCAGCCGCCTCCCATCGCCGTGCTTCGTCCCGACGTCGATCGCGCGCTGGCCGCAGTGATCGAACGGGCCATGGCCCGTGATCCGGCGATGCGGTTCCCCAGTGCCCGGGCAATGCGCGCGGCCCTCGGGACGCATGCGCCTCCGGCTCCGCCGCCCGGGACGCAAGTGCTCAGCACGCCCCTGCCGCCGCCAATGCCGGTGGCGCCGTTGGCCGCCGTGCGACATCCGAGCCGACGCAACACCCTGCTGGCGTTGGGCGCGGTGTTCGCGGCTCTGCTGCTGGGGGTGATCGTGATCGCGGTCGACTCATCGCAGACGGGGTCGCCCGAGCCCGTCACCACCAGCACGACGGTGGCGCCCCCGCCACCGAGCACGCCTCCCCTGGCCACTACGGCGATTCGGCCGCCGACGGCGACCGCCAGCATCGTGGTGCCGGAGAAGCCGCCGCCGGGGCGCAACAAGCCCGGCAAGAAAGGCGACGGCAATGGCGAGGGCGGCTAGGGCGAGATAACCTCTCGCACAAGGCTTTTCAGGCCGTTTTCAGTCTAAGGCGGCAGACTAACGCAACGCCGCATCGCCCTAGCCGCTCGCCGTTATCCCCCTGCGAGGGTCAGGAGATCCTGCAACTGACCGTTCCCGAGGTTTCCGAGACTCCCGAGGCCTCCCAGGTTGCCGATGTTGCC
>DASWBF010000486.1:0-4438 GCA_036390735.1 Mycobacterium sp.
CGTGTGCACGGCGTTGGGCCTGTCCGACCGCGGTGGGCCGGGCAGTGCCGAACTGTCATTGATCCGCTCGGGGCGCGCACCGGGCAGCTTCCACGTCACGCGGGCGCTGACAGCCTGACACGCGACACGCCCACTGAGACAACGGTATTGAGACAGCGACGCCCCCCAAACCTGACCGGGACCGGGGGGCATCACTCATCACAGAGAGGGACATGGAGATGTCATTCGCCGTACTGGACCCTACTGCACTCGCCCCGTCTGACGAGCAGATCGCGGAAGCGATCCTGGCGGCGCTTCCGGCCGACGGGGCGCCGGTCCTGTGGACCCGTATCCGCACCCGGCTGCCCGGTTCGCACTGGTCGCGGGAAACCACCCTGCTGCGACTGCACACGTGCGGCGAAGTGCGCCTGCGCAAGTTCCAGCGCGCCCTCTTCGTGTCGTTGGGTGATGACGTCAGCCGCGAAACTGCTTGCCGGGCACGGGCGGGCGGTCGCGTGCTGCAGGCGTCGGTGGTCGCGTAAGTCCGAACGCCCGTTCGGTTGGCTGCGTTTTGGCTACATTTCTGGCTGACCGCCGTTAATCGGTGTTGAACACAGTTGACCCCAACGCGGCAGGTCGCCGGGCCGGTCCGCACATCGTCCAAGATGCCAGCGACGCGCTAATAGAGTCCGTTTCTCTTCGAGGCTGCGTTGCCCGCCCAGGAGTTCGCGGACGCGGTCGGCGAGGTCTTCGTCATACGCCACGCGCCCATTCCCCCTCTTCGGCCGAGCGTGCGGCTCAGTCCAGATCGACCCGAATGGTCAGCAGGTCGCTGCCCATCAGCCGCACTACGGCGCTGTTGAGCGTGGGCAGTTCACCCAACCGGGCGATTGGGTCGTCGTCGGGCAGCAGATGCGCGGTCCCGGTGCGCCATTGGCCACCGACGCGCACGCGCACTTTGGGATTCGCCTTGATGTTGTGCACATAGTGCGAGTGCTCGCCGTGTTCGGAGACAAACCAGAACTGGTTGTCCAGCATCCGCCCGCCGACCGCGGTGCGCCTCGGCTGCCCGGACTTGCGTCCGGTGGTCTCGATCATCGTGATCGGCAGCTGCCGGCCGATGGGGTTGACGAGGCGGCGCTGGACACCTTGGACGACGCGTCTCTTGAGGGTCTGCAAATCGGTCACCCACCTATTCAACGCCGTGCCTGCATTCAGCGCGAGCGTGCATGTTTGTAGGTATCCCCTTACGTTGGTGTCGGCCTACAAACCCGCACGCTCGCGGCAAAAGGGGGGTCAGGCGGCGGCGGTGACCGCGTCGGCTGGCTCCAACGCAGCCGCGACGATGTCGGCGACATCGGTCATCGGCCTCACGTCCAGCGCCTCGAGCACCTCGGCCGGGACGTCGTCCAGGTCCGGCTCGTTGCGCGCCGGGATGAACACGGTCGACAGCCCGGCGCGCTGCGCGGCCAGCAGCTTCTGCTTAACGCCGCCGATCGGCAGCACCCGGCCGTTCAGCGTGACCTCGCCGGTCATCCCGACGTCGGAGCGGACCTGCCGCCCGGTGGCCATCGACACCAGCGCGGTGACCATCGTGACACCGGCCGACGGGCCGTCCTTCGGCACCGCACCGGCGGGCACGTGCACGTGGATCTTGCGGTCCAGCGTCTTCGGGTCAACACCCAGCTCCGCAGCGTGGGAACGGACGTAGGACAGCGCGATCTGCGCAGACTCCTTCATCACGTCGCCCAGTTGCCCTGTCAGCTGCAGGCCCGGTTCGCCGTCGGTCGCACCCGACTCGATGTAGAGGACATCGCCGCCGAGGCCCGTCACCGCCAGACCCGTCGCCACGCCCGGCACCGCGGTGCGCTCGGCGGATTCCGGCGTAAACCGTGGCCGGCCAAGGTAATCCACCAAATCCGGCTCGTCGATCGTGATCGGATCAGCGCTGTCCGCCAGTTTCGTCGTCGCCTTACGCAGCGCCTTGGCCAGCAGTCGCTCGAACTGCCGAACCCCTGGCTCGCGGGTGTAGTCCGCGGCGATCTTGCGCAGCGCCGCTTCGGTGACCGTCACCTCGTCGTCGGTCAGCGCCGCCTTCTCCCGCTGCCGCGGCAGCAGGTAGTCGCGGGCGATCGCCACCTTGTCATCCTCGGTGTAGCCGTCGATCTGCACCAGTTCCATCCGGTCCAGCAGCGCCGACGGGATGTTCTCGACGACGTTGGCGGTGGCCAAGAAAACCACGTCGGACAGGTCGAGATCCAGATCGAGGTAGTGGTCGCGGAACGTGTGGTTCTGCGCGGGGTCCAACACCTCGAGCAGCGCGGCCGACGGGTCGCCGCGGTAGTCCGAGCCGACCTTGTCGATCTCGTCAAGCAGCACCACCGGGTTCATCGATCCGGCCTCGCTGATCGCGCGCACGATCCGGCCCGGCAGCGCACCGACGTAGGTGCGCCGGTGACCGCGGATCTCGGCCTCGTCGCGCACACCACCCAGCGCCACCCGGACGAACTTGCGGCCCAGAGCCCGGGCCACGCTCTCGCCCAGCGACGTCTTGCCGACACCGGGCGGACCGGCCAAAGCCATCACGGCGCCGGAGCCGCGACCGCCGACCACCTGCATTCCGCGTGACGCGCGACGCGCCCGCACGGCCAGGTACTCGACGATGCGGTCCTTGACGTCCTCGAGCCCGTGGTGGTCGGCGTCGAGAATCTCCCGCGCGGCCTTCAGGTCCGTGGAGTCCTCGGTCGTGACGTTCCACGGCATGTCCAGCACGGTGTCCAGCCAGGTGCGGATCCAGCCGCCCTCGGGGCTCTGCTCGCTGGTGCGTTCCAGCTTCCCGACCTCCCGCAGCGCGGCCTCACGCACCTTCTCCGGCAGTTCGGCAGCCTCGACGCGGGCCCGGTAATCGTCCGAGCCGTCTGCCTCGCCTTCGCCGAGCTCCTTGCGGATCGCGGCCATCTGCTGGCGCAGCAGAAACTCCTTCTGCTGCTTCTCCATTCCGGTGCGAACGTCCTCGGCGATCTTGTCGCTGACCTCGACCTCGGCGAGATGTTCACCGATCCAGTCGATCAGCACGCGCAGCCGTTCGGCCACATCCGGGGTCTCCAGTAGCTGACGCTTCTGCTCGACGCTCAAGTACGACGCGTAGCCGGCGGTGTCGGCCAGCGCCGACGGGTCGGTCAACTGGTTCACGACGTCGACGATCTGCCACGCCTCGCGCCGCTGCAGCATCGCGAGCAGCAGCTTCTTGTACTCGGCGGCCAGCGCCTTCGTCTCATCGCTGGGTTGGCCCTCGTCGACCTCGGTCACCTCGACCCACAGGGCGGTGCCGGGACCGCTCGCACCCGCGCCGATGTGCGCACGGCGCTCGCCGCGCACCACCGCTGCGGTGCCACCCGCGACGCGTCCGACCTGCAGAATCGACGCGATCACGCCGTACGACGCGTAGCGGTCGTCCAGCCGCGGGGCGATCAGCAGCTTGCCGGAGTCTGTCGCGCGGGCCGCCTCGACGGCGGCGCGGGCGGCGTCGTCGAGCGCGATCGGCACCACCATCCCGGGCAGCACCACTTGGTCGGCGACGAACAGCACCGGCACGTTGAAAGGTTCAGGCATTCGTCCTCCAAAGTTAAGCCTGATCGGCTCAACCTTTGTCCGCCTGAGTTTGTTCCCGAGCCGTAACGCGAATCCCCTGATAGCGGACGGCGGTGCCCTTGTTCAGCCGAACATGGGCGATGGTCGGTGCGACGCGTTTGGCGTGGCGGCCCGGCGTCGGGAAGGCGGTCGGGTCCTGCATGTTCGACGGGGGACACCAGGCCACGAAGTGAATGCCGCCGGAATCGACCAGCACGTGCCTTCTTACGCCGTCTCCTTGGCACCGTCGAACCCGCACAGCCGTCCGCCGCGCGGATGGTTCGGCACGATGAATCGGGCGATGCGCGCCCACATGTCGGACAAATCGGAAGGTTGGTTCGGGTCATGACAGCCGATGGTGACCACGCGGCCCCTTCGCGTCACTGGATGTCCGCGTTTTGTCGGTGGGTGGTGGCATGCTCACCGCTGAAATGTCCGGCACACCACCTTCCGCTTCTGCCTCGATCCCACGGTCGAGCAGCACGAGGTGCTGGCCCGGCATGCCGGGGCGGCTCGATTCGCGTTCAACCAGTGCCTGCGCATGGTGAAAGCCGCGCTCACCCAACGCAAAACCGATCCAGGTGTCGACGTGCCGTGGTCGGGGTTTGATCTGATCAACAGGTTTAACGCGTGGAAGAAAACCCAGGACGCGGGCCGGGTGCTGGCCGTGGACACCGATGGGGTCGCCGAGGTTGTAGTGACCGGCCTGCCGTGGCGGGCCAGGTGTGCCAGCAGGTGTTCGAAGAAGCCGCCGTGGACTGCGCCCGCGCTGGCCGCCTGGTCGGATTCGCGCTCGGGTAAGCGCACAGGCAAACGGGTCGGCTTCCCC
>DASWBF010000487.1:0-2321 GCA_036390735.1 Mycobacterium sp.
CACGCCGCGTTACGCATCAACGGTTTCACGGTGATGCTCAACGACGACTTCCCGGAAACGTGCGGTGGCAAGTCGATGACGCCCAAGTCCCTGGGTGGAACTCCGGTGACCATTCACCTGACGGTCACCGACGTCGATGACAAGTTCCAGCAGGCACTGGACGCGGGCGCCACCGTGGTGGCTCCGTTGGAGGACCAGTTCTGGGGAGACCGCTACGGCGCGGTCGCCGACCCGTTCGGCCACCACTGGTCGATGGGACAGCCGGTGCGCGAAGTCAGCATGGACGAGATCGCGGCCGCGATGTCGGGTAGTTACTTCGACCTGAAAAAGTCGGGGTGTGGCGGTCCCTGAACTGGGTGTGTTTGGACGAGAGGATGGCCTCAACCCCTTGGGCTAGAAGGGATCGAGGCCATCGTGTTCAGAACTGTAAACGACCAGCCGACGTTGTGGGATTCGATTCTGCCCGCCGAGTTGTTGGTGTTGCCGGTCGAGTTGGGTCGGGTGGATGGGCTGCTGGATGATCCGGTGTTCTTCGCGCCGTTCGCCGCATATTTCGATGCGCGGATCGGTCGGCCATCGATCCCGATGGAGACCTATCTTCGGTTGATGTTTTTGAAGTTCCGGTACCGGCTGGGCTATGAGTCGTTGTGCCGAGAGGTGGCCGATTCGATCTCCTGGCAGCGGTTTTGCCGGATCCCGTTGGGTATGCGGGTGCCGCATCCGACCACGTTGATGAAGATCACCACCCGGTGCGGGGATGATGCGGTCGCCGGGTTGAACGAGGCGCTGCTGGCCAAGGCGGCCACGGCCAAGGTGCTGCGCACCGACAAGGTCCGCGCCGACACCACCGTGGTGGAGGCTGCTGTGGCCTACCCGACCGATTCGGGTCTGTTGGCCAAGGCGATCGGCGCGATGGCCCGCACCGTGGAGCGGATCAAAGCCGCCGGTGGCGCAACCCGTACACGGGCGCGCGACCGGCGCCGCTCGGCGGGTCGGCGGGCCCGCTCGATCGCCGCGAAGCTGCGCCTGCGCGGTGAGCAGCAACGCGACCAGGCCCAGACCGCGGTGCGCCGTATCACCGGGGAACTGGCCGGGATCGCCGAGCAGGCGATGCGCGAGGCCAGCTCGGTGATCCGCAACGCCCGACGCGCGTTGCGCACCGCGACCGGCCAGCGCAAAGGCCGGCTGCACCGGGCGATCAACCACCTGGGCACCATCGTGGGACGCACCGAACGCGTTGTCGCCCAGGCCCGTAGCCGCCTGTCCGGGGTGATGCCCGAGTCGGCCAGCCGGCTCGTCAGCCTGCACGATGTCGACGCCCGCCCGATCCGCAAAGGACGCCTGGGCAAACCGGTCGAATTCGGCTACAAAGCCCAGATCGTCGACAACGCCGACGGGGTCATCCTCGACCACAACGTCGAGATCGGGAACCCGCCAGACGCCCCCCAGCTGGCCCCGGCGATCGCACGGATCACCGGACGCGCCGGACGCACACCGCGCGCGGTCACCGCCGACCGCGGCTACGGCGAAGCATCGGTGGAACGCGACCTGCACGAACTCGGCGTACGCAGCGTGGCGATCCCGCGCAAAAGCAAACCCAGCGCCGCGCGCCGCGAGCTCGAACACCGCCGAGCCTTCCGCGACAAGGTCAAATGGCGCACCGGATCCGAAGGACGGATCAACCACATCAAACGAAGCTACGGCTGGAACCGCACCGAACTCACCGGCATCGGCGGAGCCCGAAGCTGGTGCGGACACGGCGTCTTCGCTCACAACCTCGTCAAGATCGGGACCCTCACCGCATGAAACCCACACCCGAGCGGCCCGAGCCGCACCCGACCGCCACCCCCAATCCATCACCATCGCGGTGACAAAGGGTTTTTCAGGTCGAAGTAGTTAGGAAGGACACCACCAATGACCACCACCCCACCCCCCGATGTCTGCCTGCCGGCGCCGCTGTGGCCGATGACTGGCAGCCCGGACCCGCGCCATACCGGATCGTCTTGGGCACCAAGCGCCGTATAGGCGGAGTCGAGGTCCAAACCTCGGTTGCACAGTTCGCCGACGGCACCATCGACCATGCGGGCAAGATAGAGCTGCCGACGGTCCACGTGCAGGCGTATTGGGGCGACAATGGGCTCACCGCCGGGCAGGCGCGGCAGCTGGCTCGCGCGCTGATCGCGGCCGCCGACGAACTGGACGGGTGGGCAGATGAGCGATGAACATCACTCTCCGGCTATTAGGGTTGCCCATCGCGCGTATCGAGGTCGATGCGACCCCGCTAATCGCAGCGCTAGACACCCCCGACAGCGGCGGCCACA
>DASWBF010000488.1:0-2098 GCA_036390735.1 Mycobacterium sp.
CATCGACTACGCCGATGCCGCCGAGCTGGCGGCCAAGGCGGCAAAGGCGGTGCAGGCGCTGCGGGCCGACAGCCCGCCGATGTGGCGGATGCTGCGCGTCCAGGGTGTCTTTGTCGGTCGCGGCGCACCGGGGAAGGTCGCGTTTCTCTACACCGGCCAGGGGTCGCAGTACGTCAACATGCTGCGCGACCTGCGGCAGCGCGAACCGATCGTGGCCGCGATGTTCGACGAGGCCGACCGGATCATGACACCGCTGCTGGGCAAGCCGCTCACCGAGTACGTCTTCGCCGACAGCACCGACGAAGCCGCCGTGCAGCGGGTGGAACAGCAGCTCTTGCAGACCGAGTACACCCAGCCGGCGGTGCTGGCCACGGATCTGGCGCTGACGCGGATGCTCGACGCGTACGGCGTGCGGCCCGACATGGTGATGGGCCACAGCCTGGGTGAGTACGGCGCCCTGGTGGCCGCAGGCGCGCTGTCGTTCGACGCCGCCCTCGAGGCGGTCAGCTTCCGGGGCCGGGAGATGGCGGGCCTGTCGACGGACGACAACGGCGCCATGGCGGCAGTGTCCGCCCCTCTGGCCGAGATCGAGCGGATCGTCGCCGAGACCGACGGATACGTCGTCATCGCGAACATCAACAGCACCAGCCAGGCCGTGATCGGCGGTGTCAGCGATGCCGTGGAGGCCGCGGTCGCGGCGTTCAAGGCCGCCGGCATGGACGCTCGTCGGATCCCGGTCAGCCACGCGTTTCACACCAAGATCGTGGCGCCGGCCAGCGAACCGCTCAAGGTCGCACTGCGTCGGCTCGACATCCGGCCGCCGCGTCTGCCGATCGTGTCGAACGTGACCGGTGACTTTTATCCGGCGGACGCCGACGTGGACACCGTGCTCGATTTGCTCGGCCGCCAGGTGGCGTCGCCGGTCCGGTTCATGGACGGGCTGCGCACGTTGTACGCGGCGGGTGCCCGCGTCTTCGTCGAGGTCGGCCCAAAGAAGGCGCTGCACGGTTTTGTCGAGGACGTCCTCGGCGACGATGTGCTCGCCCTGTTCACCAACCACCCGAAAACCGGCGATGTCGCCTCGTTCAACCAGGCGTTGTGCGGGCTCTATGCCGCCGGGCTGGGATTCCCCACGCTTACCGCCGCAGCCCCGGACACTGCGGCGGTCGCCGCCGCCGGTCGCGGCCGTTGACGCACCTTCAATCCAAGCAGGAGGACCGCGGCGAGGCATCGTCAAGTTATTTGAGAATACTTGTGGTGCAGTAGATGTGAGTGGATTAGGTTGCGGAACTTACTGACTGACGGTGTCTTTCATGCCGCTGCAGCGGCTGTGATTTCGTGCCAGACCGCGAAACGGTCGCGCATCTCGGTTCGCCACTGGGATGCGCTGATCAGATGACGACGGGGCCGAAAGTGCCCTCGGATGTTTCCGAACGCAAACAAGAATCGCTGGGCCTGCCCAGGTGAGGCGAAGCGTTTCATCACCCGTTCGCGGACCCTGGTCGGCTGATGGGAGTTCTCGGCCCGGTTGAGATACTTCGAGCGGCGATGAGTCACCGACGGCACCAGCTCACGGTGGGCCAGCCGATAGCTGGCCAGCTTGTCAGTGACGATCACCCGCGGCACGTATCGCAGACCCTTGAGCAACTTGCGGAAGAACCGCTTGGCAGCAGCTGCGTTGCGACGCGACTGGACCAGGATGTCGAGCACGTTGCCGTGCTGGTCGACCGCGCGCCACAGGTAATGGTGGTGCCGTTGATCGTCACGAAGACCTCGTCGAGGTGCCACTTGTCGCCGGGGCGGGGGCGGCGCCGGCGCAGCTGGTTTGTCCAGACCGGCCGCCTTGAGTTCGCATAAAAGTCCGCTGTTGAAATGCGCCGACCGCTCAGCCGAGGTGGCAACGGTCTGGTACGCAACGAACACCGCCAGCGCCGCGGCGAGCGCAAGCCACCAGGTTCGCGTCCGGGTCACCGTCTATTACTTCTAGTGCGCCACGAGGCGCCCTGTCATATTCCGGATTTAGTTAGGAGGAATTTGGACGAACATTCCTGGGTCTGATGGCTTACCTGAATCCGAAAGGCACTGTCACGTTGGTGAG
>DASWBF010000489.1:0-10772 GCA_036390735.1 Mycobacterium sp.
GCATCATCGACGTCAGCGGCTTCGAGGGCACGCCTACCATCGAGGCGTTCCGCGAGATTCTGCACGGACGGCTGCACAAGCTCGACCCGATGCGCTTCGAGCTGGTCGACATCCCGTTCAAGTTCCACCACCCGATGTGGCGCGAGAACTGCGAGGTCGACCTCGAATATCACGTCCGGCCGCTGCGGCTGCCCAGCCCGGGCGGTCGGCGCGAATTTGACGAGGCCATCGGCGAGATCGCGAGCACACCTCTGGATCGCAGTAAGCCGCTGTGGGTAATGTATTTCGTCGAGGGCCTCGCCGACGGCAACATCGGTGTCATCAACAAGGTGCACCACGCGCTGGCCGACGGCGTCGCGTCAGGCAACCTGATCGCGCACGCGATGGACCTGAAGGACATCCCCGATCGCGACTCGTACGAAACCGACCCGCCCCCTTCACGATCCGAGCTGATGAGCGCCGCGTTCCGCGATCACCTCCGCCAAATCGGGCGAATTCCGGCGACGGTGAGCTACACCGTCCAGGGGATCGGCCGGTTCCGTCGCAGTTCGCGCAAGCTATCCACGCTCACCCGTCCCTTCGACCCGCCGCCGACGTTCATGAACCACGCCCTCACGCCGGATCGGCGGTTCGCCACGGCGACGCTCGCGCTCGACGACGTCAAGGAGACCCGCAAGGCGTTGGGTGTCACGATCAACGACGTGGTCCTCACGATCGCGGCGGGGGCCGTGCGCACATTGCTGTTGAAGTACCACGGTCACGCCGAAGGGCCGTTGGTGGTGTCGGCTCCGGTGAGCATCGATCCCGACCCGGATCGCATCTGGGGCAACAAGTTCGCCACCCTCGCGATCGCGGTGCCCACGCAGATCGCCGACCCGCTCGAACGCATTCATGCGGTCCATACCGCCGCCGAGACCGCGAAAGAAAGCCACCAGCTGCTCGGTCCCGAACTGTTCGGGCGGTGGGCGGCGTATTTTCCGCCTGCGCCCGTGGCGGCCATGTCGCAGCGGACGGCGCGCACTGAGAAGCAGACCAAGTTGCTGAACTTCGTCGTGTCCAACGTTCCCGGTCCGCGCGAGCGCGGCACGGTGGCGGGAGCCGTTGTGCGGGAAATCTATTCGGTCGGCCCGTTGATTTCCGGTAGCGGGCTGAACATCACCGTCTGGAGTTACGCCGACCAGCTCAGCATCTCGGTGCTCACCGACGGCGCCACCGTCGACGATCCGCACGAAGTGACCGACGCGATGATCGACGACTTCCGCGCTTTGCGCACGGCTGCGGGGCTGTCCGAGAACCTGACCGAGGTGCACGACGCCATGCCGCTGGCGGCCGCGACGAGCTAGACGACGGTCAGCGGCAGCGAACGGCGCGGCGCAAACTCGAACGTGGCACCGCGGCTGACCTTCGCGACCGACACCTCCCGGAACTCCCCGGCCGCGGTGTCCGTGCGCATCACGTGCGCCGTCCAGTCCGTGTCGGTTCCGGTCACCCCGACGTCCAGATGCGGGTCGACGGCCGCGACGATCGCCTGCAGCGGCCGCGCCTCGGCCGGCGAGCACAGAGATATCCACGCGCCGTCGTCGTGCGCGGCGGACGGATGCACGTGCACCGCATCGGCGGTGAACTCGGCATCGACATACGCCGCCGGGTTGAACAACGGGTGCAGGTGCATGACCCGCAGGGCGCCCCCGACACCGCCGGGTAGATCCAGCGCGCGGTGGATCCGTTCGGCGGCCACCCCGGCGATTCCGATCAGCTGCTTGGTGCAGATGTCGCGGGCCTGCCGTTCGTCGTGCGCGCGTTTCCGCACCGCGATCCCGAAGGACAGGTTCAGCAGGTGCATCTGCAGGCACACTTCGTCGGCGATCCGTACCAGTGCGGAGTGCGAGAACGTCGCGAAGTCGAAGTCGGACACCAGCGGCCCGGAGTAGTCGGAAGCGCCGGCGTCGCTGGTGTCGATCTCGTCGAGTTGTATTGTGGCCGCCCGCGTTTGCCGGACGATGTCCAACGCAGGGTGGTCCTGCACCGGCGGATATGACTCGTCGATGGTCACGGTCCACGCGCAGTGCGGGTGCCGATCGGCGGGTACCCGCGGCGGGCGGTGGATCGGGCGTATTTGCGTCTTCCGATTGGTGGCCGCCGCCGTGGCGTCGAATGTGGGGTCCTCGATGTCGTGGCACATGCCATGCACGTAGTCCTCGCCCATCGGTTCGACGTCCATCAACGCACCACAGAAATCGAGGTGAAATTCGCCGTGCCAGCGGTCGTGCACGGTGTAGCGGAAATCCATGAACTGCGGCGGCGCGCCGATGTCGAGCTGCAGACCTTTGAAGATCGTGACAACGTCGTCGCCCTCAAACTTCAAGACCTTCTGCATACGCTTCGTATAGACCGGGCTTGCGCCCATCCACTCCTCGATCGCGATCTGCAGCATCTCCGCATGGCCGAAATTTTTGATGCACCAGGCCATTCCGGAGCGGTCGATCAGCTGACCGATCAGCAGCAGCTCTGGCACCAGCCTGACAAGCTCCTCGCGGCTCAGGCCGGCGTACCTACTTGTCATGCAGCGTCCTGCCCACGTGCATCTTCACCGCGTCGTTGACGTTGTCCTTCTTGTCCCTGGCGGCTCCGCTCTCGGCAGCCTTCTTGCGCTTGGCCACCACGCGTTTGACCGCGCCGTCCAGCTTGGAGCCCAACGGGAAGCCAACGTAGTGGGTCAGGAAGATCGCCATCTCGCGAAGTTCCTCGCGCGTCATCTCCTCGTTCTGCAGGATCGCGTTGATCTGCACCTCAATCAGCTCTTCCTGGTTGAGCGCGGTGAGCACCGCGAGCAGCATCATCCGCCGGTCACGCATCGAAAGCCCGGGCCGCGTCCAAATGGTGCCGAAGAGGTGATCGACTGTCAGCGAGAAGAATTCGCCCGGCATGTCCGGCATCTCCCAGGCGTAGACCTCGTTCATCTTCTCGAGGCCCTTACGGCGTAGTTCGTCCATGATCACTCCTCTTTCGTCGATGAGCCGCTTGCGCGAAGAGCATCAGACGTGGCCACCGTGTGCGGCACACCGAGGCCTTCGGCCAGCCGCTCGAGAGCCGCGGTTGCCAGCGGCAGGTCCACCGAGTGCGCCTCGCCCAGCGCAAGCGCAAGGCTCAAGTCCTTCTCGCCCAATATGCGTGCGTGCAGGAAAGGCTGATACAGGAAGCTCTCGGGGTCAATAGGTTTGGTGTCGTCGCGGAACATGATCGACCCGGCGCCGCCGGTGATCGCGTCGGTGTGACGCACCACCTTGCCCAAGTCCTGCAGGTTCAGGCCGCACTCTTCGGCCAACCGTGACGCCTCACAGGCGGCGGCGAACGAGATGTAGTGAAGCATGTTGCGGGCCAGCTTCATTCGAGTGCCGGCACCGGGTTCCCCGGCGTGGATCACAAGCGATGCCCACCGGGAGAACGGCTCCTTGATGAGTTCGAATGCCTCACCGGTGGCGCCGACCATGGTGGCCAGCTCGCCTTTCTTGGCGGCCCGTCCCCCACCGCTGACCGGCGCATCGACGATGTGGATGCCTTGTGGTTGCAGCTCTCGTGCCAGTTCGACGGCGGTGTCGTCGCTGATCGTGGAGTGAATCGCGACCACGGTGCCGGGCTTGGCATTTCGCGCCAGCTCGCCGACCACCTCGCGAACCTGCTCGTCGTTCAGGACCGTGATGCTGATAACGTCGGCCGCCGCGACGTCCGCGACGCCGTCGGCCGGCCGCGCACCCGCCTCGACCAGTGGAGTCATCGCCTCGGGGCGGACGTCGAACACGACCAGCCCCCCGGGCCAGTCCGCCAGGCGCATGGCCATCGGCGCACCCATGTTGCCAAGACCGATGTAGCCCAGTTTGACGTCACTCATATGAACTCCTCACGACCTGATGATCTGGCCGCCGTCGACGTTGAAGATCTGCCCGGTGATCCACTTCGCCTGATCCGACAGCAAGAACAGGCACATGCCCACCAGGTCGTCCGGTGTGCCCATGCGGCTCAGCGGAATGCCCTTCACGATGTCGGCGACCATCTCCTGCGGGGTGGTGGTCCGGGTGGCTTCCGTGTCGATGGGCCCCGGTGCAATAGCGTTGATCCGGATGTTCATGCCGCCAAGTTCTCGCGAAAGTTGTTGGGTCAGACCGTTGATGCCGACCTTGGCCAGCCCGTAGAAGTTGGAGTACAGCCACGCCGCGGTCGACGACTGGTTGACGATCGCGCCCCCGCCGCGCTTGGCCATCTTCTTGTATACCGCGCGGGTGCACACGAGCGCCCCGTCGAGGTTCACGCTCATGAACTTCTTGTAGTAGTCCCAGTCCACCGTGATCAGGAAGTCGAGCTTCATGCCGCCGTAGATCGCGGCGTTGTTGACCAGGTAGTCGATGCCGCCGAACTCGGCCAGCGTCCGGTCGGCCATCGCCTTGGCCGATTCCGGATCGGAGACGTCGACGGGAACGTGGATCGCCGTTCCGCCGTCGGCGACGATCTGCTTGGCCACCCGCTCGCCGGCCTCGGCGTTGATCTCGGCCACCACCACCGCCGCACCCTCACGGGCCAGCGCCTCGGCGTACGCCTGGCCGATGCCACCGCCGGAACCGGTGACAATCGCCACCTTCTCGTCGAACTGTCCCACGCTGCTTGCCCTTTCGTCGTCTGCTAGCTGACGGACTCGGCCACGAGCTTGGTTTCGAGGTACTCCTCGAAACCAGCCAGGCCCATCTCACGGCCGATTCCCGACTGCTTGTAGCCGCCGAACGGCGCGTCACCGGAGTACCAAACGCCGCCGTTGACGTTGATCGTCCCGGTGCGCAGTCGCGACACCACCCAGTTGACCCGCTCGGTATCAGTGCCGAACACCGTGCCGGACAAGCCATATGGCGAGTCGTTGGCGATGCGCACCGCGTCGGCGTCGCCGTCGTGCGCCAGTACCACCAGGACAGGGCCGAAGATCTCTTCGCGGGCAACGCGGGCGTCGTTGGTCAGGCCGGTGATCACGGTGGGCTCGACGTAGAAGCCCGTCGGTCGGTCGGCGGGACGCCCTCCGCCACAGGCGAATGAGCCGCCCTCCTTGATCGCCAGATCCAGATAGCCCTCGACGCGGTCGCGCTGCCTTGCCGAAATCAGCGGTCCGCAGATGGTGCCCGGATTAGTCGGGTCGCCGGCCTTGAGGCTCGCCATCGTGCCGGCCGCCGCCGCGACTGCCTCGTCGTAACGATCGCGCGGAACCACCAACCGGGTGGTGATCGCGCAGCCCTGCCCCGCGTGCGTGGCGACGGTGAAGGCCGCGACGGCAGACGCACTGGCCAGGTCGGCGTCGTCGAGGACAATGAACGCGGACTTGCCGCCGAGTTCGAGGAAGACCTTCTTGATGGTCTGCGCCGCCGCAGCCATCACGGCACGCCCGGTCGCGGTGGATCCGGTGAACGACACCAGGTCGACGCGCGGGTCCTCGGCCAGCTGAGCGCCGAGACGATGGTCGCTCGAGGTGACGATGTTGACCACACCGGGCGGAAAGTCGGTCTTCTCCGCGATGATTCGGCCCACCTCGGCCGCGCACCACGGTGTGTCGGGCGCAGGCTTCAACACGACGGCGTTGCCGGCGGCCAGTGCGGGCCCGAGTTTGGCGAAATTGATCTGATGCGGAAAGTTCCATGGCGTGATGGCGCCGACGACGCCGAACGGCTCCCGCACCAGCGTGCGCCTGGTCTTGATGCCCAGCGGCGACGCGACACCGAGATCGGTTGCCCACTGGTACTTTTCGGCCGTGTCGGTGGCGAACGCGAGATCGTCGACCGGTCCTTGAAGTTGGGCGCTGTGCGTGAGGGCTACCGGCGCACCGACCTCGGCGACGGTGATCTCCCGCAGCGTCTCGATTTCCTCGTTGAGCGCGTCGCGCAGCTGGCGCAAGCAGTGCACGCGCAATGCGGTGTCGCGCGACCAATCGGACTCGTCGAAGGCGGCTCGCGCCGCAGCGATCGCGCGATCCATGTCGGCCGCGTCGGCGTCGGCGGCGTCGCCGAGCGGTTCTTCGGTGGCCGGATTGATCGTGGTGAACGTGCCACCGCTCGCATCGACGAGCTCGCCGTCGATCAACAGCTCCGTCACCTTCGTCGACGCCGAGGCGGTCATCGCTCCATCTCCCTGGACAAGTGTCTGTTTCGACACTTCGGACAGTAGTTGCCGACAGACGCAATAGCAAGCGCCGAGTGACTCGCCCTGCCGCGCAATCGGTAATAATTCCTGTTCAAAGGCGATATCGAACACGATGGTTGTGCATCACGGCCGCGGTGCTATATCTTGGACACATGTCCAGCGAAGCGGTCACCGCCGTCACAAACCTGGGCGAGCGCCGGCGAAATCGTCGCCAGGAGGAAACGATCCGCAAAGTGCTCGACGCGGCGGTCGAGATGCTCCGCGAGTCGTCCTATTCGGACCTGACGATGCGCGCCGTCGCGGCCCGGGCGGGCGTCGCGCCGGCGACCGCCTACACGTACTTCTCGTCGAAGAACGCGTTGGTCGCTGAGGTGTATTTGCGGCTGGTGCGCAATGTTCCGTTGTTCACCGACGTCAACCAGACCACCCAGCAGCGCGTGACCGCGCAGCTGCGTGAGTTGGGGCTGCTGGTGGCCGATGAGCCGGAACTGGCGGCCGCGGCGACGACTGCGCTGATGGGTGACGAACCCGAGGTGCGCCCGGTGCGCGACAAGATCGGACTGGAGGTGCGCCGGCGGATCGCGTCGGCACTGGGTCCCGGCGCGTGGCCGGAGGTGCTGACCACGTTGGAGATGATCTTCTACGGCGCCCTGGTGCAGGCCGGCACGAAGTCCCTGACGTACTACCAGATGGCTGACCGGCTCGACAGCGTGATCGGACTGATCATGGGAGGTGCCAAGTTGTGACCCAAACGACCTCAGACGCAGTGGTTCTCGACCCTTATGACTACGAGTTCCACGAGGACCCGTACCCGGTCTACAAGAGGCTGCGCGACGAGGCGCCGCTGTACCACAATGAGGAGCTCGGATTCTGGGCGCTGTCCCGACATCGCGATGTGTTGCAAGGCTTCCGGAACAGCACCACGCTGTCGAACCGTGACGGCGTCTCGCTGGACCCGGTCTCGCGCGGACCGCACGCGTCCAAGACGATGTCGTTCCTGGCGATGGACGATCCGGCCCATCTGCGCCTTCGCACCCTGGTGTCCAAGGGCTTCACGCCGCGCCGGATCCGCGAACTGGAGCCACGGGTCACCGAATTGGCCGTGAAGCATCTCGACGCGATGCTGGATTCGGCACACTCCGGAACAGTCGAATACGTCGCCGAATTCGCGGGCAAGTTGCCGATGGACGTCATCTCCGAACTGATGGGTGTCCCGGAAGCCGACCGGGACCGCATCCGCGCTCTCGCCGACGGTGTCATGCACCGTGAGGACGGCGTCACCGACGTGCCGGCGTCGGCGATCGAGGCGTCCATCAACCTGATCGTCTACTACCAGGAGATGGTCGCCGAGCGGCGCAAGAAGCTCACCGACGATCTGACGTCAGCGCTGCTGGAAGCCGAAATCGACGGCGACCGGCTCACCGACGACGAAGTCCTCGGTTTCATGTTCCTGATGGTGATCGCCGGTAACGAGACAACCACGAAACTGCTTGCCAACGCGGCCTTTTGGGGACACAGGGATCCTGATCAGCTGGCCCCCGTCTATCAGGATCTCTCCAGGGTCCCACTGTGGGTTGAGGAGACGCTGCGCTACGACACCTCCAGCCAGATTCTGGCGCGCACCGTTTCGGGTGAGCTCACCCTCTACGACACCACGATCCCCGAGGGTGACGTGATGCTGCTGCTGCCCGGCTCCGCCCACCGCGACGAGCGGGTGTTCGACGACCCCGACGCCTACCTGATCGGTCGCGAGATCGGTTCGAAGCTCCTGAGTTTCGGCAGCGGCGCGCACTTCTGCCTGGGCGCGCACCTGGCACGCATGGAGGCGCGGGTGGCGCTGACCGAACTGTTCAGGCGAATCCGCGACTACGAGGTCGACGAGGCCAACGCGGTCCGCGTCCATTCGAGCAATGTCCGCGGGTTCGCCCATTTACCCATCACCGTGGAGGTCCGCTGATGCCCCGCTTCGAGCCGCACCCGAAACGACGGCCGGCGATCGTCGCCGGGGCATCCTCGGGCATCGGTGCCGCCACGGCCGTCGAGCTGGCGCAGAGGGGATTTCCCGTCGCGCTCGGTGCGCGTCGGCTGGAGAAGTGCCAGGAAGTTGTCGACCAGATCCGGGCCGACGGCGGCGAAGCAATCGCATTGCCCCTCGACGTCACTGATCCCGAGTCGGTGAAGGGGTTCGTGCACCGGGCGACGGACGAGCTGGGCGACATCGAGGTGCTGGTCGCCGGCGCCGGCGACACATTCTTCGGTCGGCTGCATGAGATCAGCACCGACACGTTCGAGTCGCAGATCCAAATCCACCTGATCGGCGCGAACCGATTGGCCACCGCGGTGTTGCCGGGCATGGTCGAACGCCAGCGCGGGGACGTCATCTTCATCGGCTCGGATGTCGCGCTGCGTCAGCGCCCGCACATGGGCGCCTACGGCGCCGCGAAGGCCGCGTTGATCGTGATGGCCACCAACCTGCAGATGGAACTCGAAGGCACCGGGGTGCGCGCATCGATCGTGCATCCGGGTCCGACGAAAACCGGGATGGGCTGGAGCCTGCCACCCGAATCGATCGGCCCGATGCTCGAGGACTGGGCGAAGTGGGGACAAGCCCGCCACGACTACTTCCTGCGAGCCTCCGATTTGGCCAGGGCGGTCGCGTTCGTTGCCGAAACCCCGCGCGGCGGCTTCGTCGTGTCGATGGAAGTCCAACCCGAGGCGCCACTTGCCAACGCGCCCAAAGATCGTCAGCAACTGAAGTACCCGGAGGACACCAGATGACTACCGCAGCCGTTCCCCGCGTGTCGGGTGGCGAAGACGAGCACGACCACCTTGAGGAGTTCCGCACCGACCCGATCGGGCTGATGCAGCGTGTCCGCGACGAGTGCGGCGACGTCGGCTGGTTCCAGCTGGCCGACAAGCACGTGATCCTGCTGTCCGGTGCGGAGCCCAACGAGTTCTTCTTCCGTTCCGCCGACAGCGATTTGGACCAAGCCGAGGCGTACCCGTTCATGACGCCGATCTTCGGCAAAGGCGTGGTGTTCGACGCCGACCCCGAACGGCGCAAGGAGATGCTGCACAACGCCGCGCTACGCGGCGAGCAGATGAAGGGCCACGCGACCACCATCGAAAACGAGGTGCGCCGGATGATCGCCGACAGGGGCGACGAAGGCGAGATCGACCTGCTGGACTTCTTCGCCGAGCTGACCATCTACACGTCCTCGGCGTGCTTGATCGGCAAGAAGTTCCGCGAGCAGCTCGACAGCAGGTTCGCGCACCTGTACCACGAGCTGGAGCGCGGCACCGACCCGCTGGCCTACGTGGACGCGTACCTGCCGATCGAGAGCTTCCGCCGCCGCGACGAAGCGCGAAAAGGCTTGGTGGCGTTGGTGCAAGAGATCATGAACACCCGGATCGCCATCCCGCCGGCCGACAAGAGCGACCGCGACATGCTCGACGTGCTGATCACTGTCAAGGACGAGCAGCGCAATCCGCGGTTCTCCGCCGACGAGATCACCGGGATGTTCATCTCGATGATGTTCGCCGGACACCACACCAGTTCCGGAACCGCATCGTGGACGCTGATCGAGCTGTTGCGCCACCCGGACGTGTACGCCGGAGTGATCAAGGAGCTCGACGAGCTCTATGCGGACGGTCAGTCGGTGAGTTTCCATGCGCTGCGCCAAATTCCGCGGCTGGAGAACGTGCTGAAGGAGACGCTGCGCCTGCACCCGCCACTCATCATCCTGATGCGGGTGGCCAAGGGCAAGTTCGAAGTCGAAGGCTTTCCGATCCACGAGGGCGACCTCGTCGCGGCGTCGCCGGCGATCTCCAACCGGATCCCGGAGGACTTTCCCGAGCCCGACGACTTCGTCCCCGAGCGTTACGACCAACCGCGCCAAGAGGATCTGATCAACCGGTGGACATGGATTCCGTTCGGCGCAGGCCGGCACCGCTGCGTCGGCGCCGCGTTCGCCACCATGCAGATCAAGGCTATCTTCTCGGTGTTGTTGCGCGAGTACGAGTTTGAGATGGCGCAGCCGTCGGACAGCTACCGCAACGACCACTCGAAAATGGTGGTGCAGCTGGCCCAGCCGGCCAAGGTGCGCTACCGCAGGCGCGTCTGACGAGGCGATCAATGGGATTCCGGATTGAAGTCGACCTAGACCTCTGCCAGGGCCACGCGATGTGCGAGTTGGAGGCTCCGGACTACTTCAAGGCGCCCAAACGCGGTCAGGTGCAGATCCTCAACGCCGAGCCGCCCGAGGACGCCCGCGCCGAGATCGAGCAAGCCGTGTTCGCGTGTCCCACCCAAGCCTTGTCCATTCGAGAGAAGGAAGACTGACAATGCCGTCATTCCCCCGTGAGGAACTGGAAGATTGGGTCGAGCGGTGGCTGGAGGCCAACCGCGAAGCCGAGCGCAAAGGCGACTGGATGCCGCTGGCCGACTTCTACGACGACGAAGGCACCTACGGATGGAACATCGGCCCGAAGGAAGACGTGATGTGCGTCGGCATCGACGAGATCCGCGACATCGCGCTCGGCCTCGAGATGGCCGGCCTGGAGAACTGGCACTACCCGTATCAGCGCGTGATCATCGACGA
>DASWBF010000490.1:0-8906 GCA_036390735.1 Mycobacterium sp.
CGCTGTACTACCCGCTGGTGGCGACACTGATGATCGCCCCGACCAAGGTATACCAGGGATTGCCCGCGTTGACCCCGCACGAGGCGGCTAAGTGGATGATCACTGCCGCGCGGCGGCGGCCGCTGCGCATCACACCACGCATGTCGCTGCTGAGTCAGGCAGTCGACCTCGTCAGCCCCGACCTCACTGCCGCGCTGATGAAGCGGCAGCGGATTCAACCCAATCCGGTGGACCCCGCGTGATAGACACGCAGTCATGGAGATCCTGGCCAGCCGGATGCTGATCCGACCCGCGGACTACGAGCGCTCTCTGGCGTTCTACCGCGACGAGATCGGGCTGGCGATCTGGCGCGAATATGGTGCTGGCACAGTGTTTTTCGCGGGCCAGTCGCTGATCGAGCTGGCCGGCCACGGCCACGACGACGGCACTGCCGGCGAGTTTCCCGGCGCGATCTGGCTGCAGGTCCGCGACATCTACGAGACCGAACGCGAGTTGTCAGAGCGTGAGGTGCCGATCGCCCGCGAGGCCCGTCGGGAGCCGTGGGGGCTGCACGAGATGCACGTCGTCGACCCCGACGGCGTCACGCTGATCTTCGTGCAGGTTCCGCCCGAGCATCCGCTCCGTCGCGACACCCGGGGCTAGCGCGTGGCGGCAGCCAGTGGCCATCCGACCGACGCCAGGCGCGACGCGACCTGCTTGATCTCCTCGGGATTGGGTTCCTGCTCGGTGATCTCGTGGATCGCCTGCTGTATCTGTTCGCGTGTCACCGGAGTGTCGGAGTCGGTCTGCCGCAGGATCGACTGCGCCGCCGCCACGACCTCCTCCTCGGTCAGCGAGCGCTTCAGCACGGCCAGCAACGGGAAGTAGTCCTTCGGCGGAACGCCTTCCGGATAGCCCTGGTGCAACCACTTCAGCACGTTTTCGAAAAAGCTCTCCACCATCGAGTCAGCTCATTTCTTCGGCAGGAACGGGAACAGGTCGACGTCGAAGTGGTGAATGATCGTGGCCCTGGTGATCCACAAGATCGCGACCACGATCACCGCGGCGACGAGCGCGAACAGCGCCAAGCCGACGAACTTCAACGCCGGGTTGGCCGCGTGCGCGGTTCCGCCGGCGCCACTCGAGTACGCGCGCAGCCCGACGGCGAACACTGCCGGCAGGCCCGCACCGAGGAGCAGTCCGATGACGAGCACCCGCAGGATGCTTTCCAAGTAGTGCATCAGCTAGTCCTTCAGGTCCTTCAGGCGATCGGTTCTTTGGGCTGGGTTTGCTCGGGTTGCTTGACTTGCTTGACGGCCCCGTTGGTCTCGCGAACCTCGGCGGGCACCACCGAGTTGGTGGTCGTGTCCCAGTCGGCGTTGACGTTGGTGTGGTCGACCTTCTGCTTCTGCGCACGCCACCACATGTAGAACGACGCGGCCACCAGGATCGCGAAGATCACGATGTCGCCTGCCAGCGCGGAGCTGAACCGGGCGACGCCATGCGCGAGCCAGAACGACAGCGCCCCGACCAGACCCGCGGCCGGCAGTGTGATCAGCCACGCCACCGCCATGCGTCCGGCCACCGCCCAGCGCACCTCGGCGCCGGGCTTGCCGACGCCGCTGCCGAGGATCGAGCCCGTCGCGACGTGGGTGGTCGACAGCGCCATCCCGGCGGCGCTGGAACTCAGGATGATCGCGGCGGACGACGCCTCCGCGGCGAAGCCCTGCGGCGACTCGATCTCGACGAGGCCTTTGCCCAGCGTGCGGATGACCCGCCAGCCACCGATGTAGGTGCCGAGCCCGATCGCCAGCGCACAGCTGAAGACGACCCAGAACGGCAACCCGTTGTGCTTGACGTCTCCGCTGAGGTGACCGGTGGTGATCAGCGCCAACGCAATCACGCCCATGGTCTTCTGCGCGTCGTTGGTTCCGTGCGACAGCGCGACCAGGGACGCCGTGGCGATCTGGCCCCAGCGGAATCCGTCTTCACGGCGTTTCCGCACCACGTGGCGCGTGATCCGGTACACCAGCCAAGTGCCAATGGCCGCAACGATTCCCGCGATGAGCGGGGCGGCGAGTGCGGGGATCAGCACCTTCTGCGTGATGCCGCTCCAGTTCACCCCGGACGTGCCGATCGCGGCCAGCCCGGCGCCGACGAGTCCACCGAACAGCGCGTGCGACGAGCTGGACGGGATGCCGAACAGCCACGTGAACAGGTTCCACAAAATTCCGCCGATGAGCCCGGCGAAGATGATCGTGAGCCCGGTCGTCGCGTTGATCGACGGCAGCAGCTGGCCGGTCTTGGCGTCCTGGATCTTGAGCACCTGCGTGGTGACGGTGGCGGCGACCTCCACCGACAAGAACGCGCCGACGAGGTTCAGCACACCGGCCAAGAGAACCGCCACCTTGGGCTTCAGGGCGCCTGTGGCGATCGAGGTCGCCATCGCGTTGCCGGTGTCGTGGAACCCGTTCGTGAAGTCGAAGACGAGTGCCGTGGCGACAAGCAGCACCAGGATGACCAACTCTGCGCTCATGGCGCTCATTCTGCTGGCACAGCGGGCGATGCACCCAAAAAACGGCAACCCTGATCCACGTGTCGATCAGGCAATTCGTTTGACCTGCGAAGGAGTTCACCAATTGTTCATCTGGTGGCGGCGGAGTGTTGGCCGGCACGGGCGATGCAGCGTGGTGAATCACCGCGTTCGCTCTACGATCGAGAGGTCGGGAAAGCCTTGGCGGCAACCGTGGGGAGGCTGACGCAGTGAACAGATTCCTCAGCGCGATCGTGTCCTGGCTTCGCGCGGGCTACCCCGAGGGCATGCCGCCGACCGACTACCTGCCCGTGCTTGCGCTTCTGACGCGGCGGCTCACCCACGACGAGGTGAAATTGGTCGCCGCGGAGGCGATGAAGCGGGGCGGTTTCGACCACATCGACATCGGCGTGGCGATCACCCAGATCACCGACGAGCTGCCGGCGCCCGCGGATGTGGAGCGCGTGCGGCAACGACTGGCCGCCAAGGGCTGGCCGCTCGACGATCCGCGCGACATCGAGGACGCCGGATAGCCACGCTGCGCGCCGTCGAGGTCCCCGCCGGCTTGGACGTTCTGGAGGTGCTGCCGGTCGTCGAGCGAATGCTCTCCGGCCGCAGCGATGCGGTGCTGCCGGTGCCGGCGTGGGACTCTCGCGAAAGAGCTTTGTTGACAACGGCTTTGCGTGCCGGCGAGGCGATCGACGACGACGTCGCGCTAGTGGCGTCGACGTCCGGCACCACGGGTGCCCCGAAGGGCGCGATGCTGACGGCTGCGGCGTTGCGGGCGAGCGCGTGGGCAACCCACACCCGCCTCGGCGGCCCCGGCCAATGGCTGCTGGCGCTGCCCGCGCACCACATCGCCGGCATGCAAGTGCTGATCCGCAGCACGCTCGCGGGCATTACACCCGTCGTGCTCGAAGTGTCTTCGGGTTTCGACGTGTCTTCGCTGCCCCGCGCGGTCAGCGCGATGCGATCCGGGCGCCGATACGCGTCCCTGGTGGCGACGCAACTGGCGAAGGCGTTGTCGGATCCGGCGGCGACGAGCGCGCTGGCCTCACTGGACGCGGTGCTGATCGGCGGTGGACCTCTGCCGGCCGGTGTGGCCGAAAGTGCTTCAGCGGCAGGGGTTTCAGTTGTGCGGACATATGGCATGAGCGAGACGGCCGGCGGGTGTGTGTACGACGGGGTGCCGCTGGACGGGGTGCGGGTTCGGGTGGAGGACGACCGCGTGGTCGTGGGCGGCGCGACGCTGGCGAAGGGATACCGCAACCCATTCTGGCCCAACCCGTTCGACGAACCGGGGTGGTTCCGCACCGACGACGCGGGAAGCATCGACGCCGGCGGCGTGCTGAATGTGCACGGCCGGCTGGACGAGGGCATCAGCACCGGCGGGTTGACGGTGTTGCCGGGGATGGTCGAGGCGGTGATAGCGCGGCACCCCGCGGTCGGGCAGTGCGCGGTGTTCGGCGTGCCCGACGACCGGTTGGGCCAACGGGTCGTCGTCGCAGTGGTGCCGACGTCGGCGGATCAGCCGCCGTCGCTGGCGCAGCTGCGCGAGCACGTCGCTCACTCGCTCGACGCCACCGCGGCACCGCGCGAGTTGCACCTCCTCGACGAATTGCCGGTACGTGGAATCGGAAAGGTGGACCGGCGGGCACTGGCCGAGCGGTTCAGCTGACCGCTCGTTGTGCGCGAAACTGAAGTTTCGCTGACAAAGTGCGAGTAGCGACGTGCGAAACGCCGGTTTCGCCGGGGGCAGCCATAGGCTGGGGCCGGTGAAGGTCCGCAGCGAGGCGGTGGCGGTGCCCGTTGCCGTCGTGCTCGTCGCGGCCGCGTTCGTGGTTCCACACCTGCGCCTGGGCATTGTCTCGCCGCTGATTCATGTGTCGCCGGCACGCTTCCGCCAATTAGCAGACACCGCACCCATTTTCGGCTGGTGGGACACCCACGTCGGGTGGGGCACGCCGTTCGCGGTGTTGATCGGCGTGCTGGCGGTGGTGTGGGGTCCGACGGCCGCGCAGCGGCTGCTGTGGCGAGCGCTGCCGGCGACCGCCTGGGCCACGTCGGCGGTGTGGGCGTTCTCGCTGGCGATGGTCGACGGCTGGAAACACGGTTTCGCCGGCAGGTTGACCGCTGAGCACGAGTACCTGCGGCAAGTGCCGACGGTCACCGACATCCCGGAGGCGTTGCGCAGCTTCGCGCGCCGCATCCCCGACTTCCAGCCCGACTCGTGGACTACCCATGTGTCGGGCCATCCGCCCGGCGCGCTGCTGACATTCGTCTGGCTGGACCGCATCGGCTTGGGCGGCGGCGCGTGGGCCGGCGCGCTGTGCTTGCTCGTCGGGTCGAGCGCGGCCGCGGCGATCGTCGTCACGCTTCGCGCGCTCGACGACGAAGCCACCGCCCGACTCGCGGTGCCGTTCGTCGCGGTAGCGCCGACCGCGATCTGGATTGCAGTGTCGGCCGACGGGTACTTCGCCGGCGTCGCCGCGTGGGGCATCGCGTTGCTCGCGCTGGCGGTCAGCCGCAGCGTGCGGGTGCCCGTGATTGCCGCCGCCGGGGCGGGACTGCTGCTCGGCTGGGCGATCTTCTTGAACTACGGGCTCGGGTTGATCGCGTTTCTCGCGGTGGCGGTGCTGCTCACTGCCCGGCGCCGAGATGCACTGACCGTGCTTGCCGCCGCGATACCCGCGGCGCTGGCCGTGGTCGCCGTGTTCGCACAGGCTGGATTCTGGTGGTTCGACGGCTATACCCTCGTGCAGCAACGATATTGGCAGGGCATCGCGAACGATCGCCCGTTCCAGTACTGGGTCTGGGCCAACCTCGCGTCGGTGGTCTGCGCGATCGGCCTCGGCAGCGTCGCCGGGGTCAGCAAGGTGTTCGACGCCCGCGCGATTCGTCGCCGGTCCGGCATTCACCTGCTGGTGCTCGCCGCGCTGATCGCGATCCTGTGCGGGGACCTGTCGATGCTGAGCAAGGCGGAAACCGAACGCATTTGGTTGCCGTTCACGATCTGGCTCACCGCCGCGCCGGCCCTGCTCCCCCGGTCAGCGCACCGCTGGTGGCTTGCCGTAAACGTCGCTGGCGCGCTGCTGCTCAACCACGTCATCTACACGAACTGGTAGTGGTCAGTGGTCGTGGACCACGATGCCGCGAATGTTGCGGCCCGCGAGCATGTCGTCGTAGGCGACGTTGATGTCGGCGAGTTTGTACTCGGCGGTCACCGTCTCGTCGAGGAGCAGCTTGCCCTCGCGATACAGACTCAGCAGTCGCGGAATGTCTGCCCGCGCATTGGATTCCCCATACAGGCTGCCCAGCAGCCGTTTCTGGTAGATGGTGACCATCGCCAACACCGCCATCGGTAGGGCCGGCGAGGCGTCGGTGAAGGACGCTAGCGCGGTGACCACCACCGCCCCGCCCTTGCGGACGATGGTGAGCGCGTCGACGACCAGCGACGCCTCGATGAGCCCGACCGTCAGCAACACGGAGTCGGCCATCACGCCGCGCGTCAAATCTCCGACCAGAGCCGTTGCCTCTGGCAACGAGGTGGCGAAATGTGTGGCTCCGAACTGAAACGCTTTGTCCCGCTTGCCCTCGGCGATGTCGACCACGACGATCTTCTCCGCTCCCGCCAAGCGGGCACCTTGGATTGCAGCGCTGCCGATACCTCCGCAGCCGATCACGACGACGGTGTCACCGGGCGTGACCTGTGCGGTGTTCACCGCTGAACCCCAGCCGGTGGCGACGCCACAGCCAACCAAGCAGGCGCGGTTCAGCGGGATGTCGTCATCGATCTTCACCAGCGAGGCTTCGGGCACCGTGCCGTACTGGGCGAAGGTGCCGAGCCACGCCAACGCGCCCAGCTCGCGTCCTCTGGCATGGATCCGGAAGGTGCCATCAAGTTGGGCACCGGCGGCGAGTTCCGCACCGAGATCACACAGATTCTGATGTCCGCTCGAGCACCAGCGGCAGCGTCCGCATGCGGGCATGAAAGTTCCCACCACATGGTCGCCCACCGTCAGATTCCTAACCCCCGGTCCGACCTCTTGGACGACGCCGGCTCCCTCGTGCCCACCCACGATGGGAAGCGCCAGGGGCAGGTCACCCGCGCGAACGTGGTGATCGGAGTGGCACAGCCCGGTCGCCTCGTAGGCGACGAGCACCTCTCCTTCCTTCGGACCGTCGAGTTCGACCTCCTCGACGCTCCACTCCTCGTTCACGTCCCACAAGACCGCCGCATTCATCTTCATGCCCGGTGACTTTATGGGGCTTGGGTTGGCCGGTGCCTGATTCGGTAAGAATTCCGTCTCCGCGAAAGGGATGACGAGGCGCGGTGAGCGGAGTAGATGGGACGTATGGGCTTCGGCTTCCCGTCCGGACTGTGGCGTGCCCTTGACCGGCATCCGCCGCCCGGCGTTGATCGCCTGCAGCGCTGGCGCAGCCCGCTTCGCGGCCCGTGGTTGACCTCGGTGCTGGGCTTGGTGCTGTTGATCACGCTGCCCATCGTGATCATCACCGGACTGCTGTCCTACATCGCCTACGGCCCGCAATTCGGGATGGCCATCCCCGCCGACGTCGGCTGGCTGAAGCCGCCGACGTTTGCCTGGCCGACCGACCCCGCCTGGCTGTACCGGCTCAACCAGGGCCTGCATGTGGGCCTTGGATTGGTACTCATCCCCGTCGTGCTGGCCAAGTTGTGGTCGGTGATACCGCGTCTGTTCGTCTGGCCACCGAGCGGGTCGATCGCGCAAGTTCTGGAGCGCCTGTCATTGCTCATGCTCGTCGGCGGAATCCTGTTCGAGATCGCCACCGGTGTGCTGAACATCCAGTACGACTACATCTTCGGCTTCAGCTTCTACACCGCCCACTATTTCGGCGCCTGGGTCTTCATTGTGGGGTTCTTGATGCACATCACGCTGAAAATCCCGCGGATGATCACCGGCCTGCGCTCGATGTCGATGCGAGACGTGTTGCGCACCAAGCGTGCTGACACTGTGCCGGAGCCTGCCGACCCCGACGGCCTGGTCGCCACCGATCCGGCGCCTGCGACGGTGAGCCGACGCGGTGCTTTGGCCTTGGTGGGCGGCGGTGCGCTGTTCATGGCCGTCATCACCGCCGGGCAGACGATCGGCGGGTGGACACGCCACTCAGCGCTCCTGCTCCCCCGCGGCCGCGACCGCGGAAAGGGACCCAACGACTTCCAGGTGAACCGCACCGCCGTCGTCGCCGCGATAACCCCCGAGATCACCGGGGACAGTTGGCGGCTCACCCTCAACGGTGGTCTCGCGCCCGTGGTGCTGGACCGTAATGCGTTGGCCGCCATGCCGCAACACACAGCACGGCTACCGATTGCGTGCGTCGAGGGCTGGTCGACCACCGAAACATGGAGCGGTGTGAGGCTGCGGGATCTCGCCCGCCTCGCCGGCGTGCCGGAACCGCATTTGGCGCGGGTCGCGTCGTTGGAGCGCTACGGGTTCAATCGAGCCGTGCTGCAACGCAATCAGGTGATGCATCCGGATGCCCTTCTCGCGCTGCGCGTCAACGGCGCCGACCTCTCACTGGATCACGGATACCCCGCGCGCATCATCGTCCCCGCGCTGCCAGGCGTCCACAACACCAAGTGGGTCGCCTCGATCGACTTCGAGGCCGACCGATGAGGCGAGCGCTGGCCCGTTACCGCGAGTTCTACGGATCACATCCGTTGCACTTGCTCACGATGCTGGCCGGTTTCGCGCTGCTGGCCTACATCATCGCCGTCATCAAGCCGCAGACGTTATGGAACCCCCAGGTCTGGTGGCAGTCGATCGCCGTCTGGTTCGCGGCCGCGGTCATCGGCCATGACCTGGTTCTGTTTCCGCTCTACTCGTTCGCCGACCGCCTGCTGACGCTTCCCGCAGCGAAGCGCACGCGTCAACCGGCGGTCCCGGCAGTGAATTACGTCCGCGTGCCGGCGCTCGGGTCTGCGCTGACGCTACTGGTGTTCCTGCCGGGCATCATCGAGCAAGGCGCGCCGACGTATCAGGCGGCGACGGGCCAGACGCAGGAACCGTTTTTCGCCAGGTGGCTGCTGTTGACCGCCGCGATGTTCGCCGTCAGCGCGGTGATCTACGCGATCCGGCTCCTCAGGAGACGGCCAGACTGGCCACCACCCGCTCCCCCACCCGATGAATTGCAGTGACAGCCATTCCGGCCTCCTCGGCCAGCCGCCCCGCGCTGTCGATACCCACCGAAGCCCAGCGGAACCACGGCCCGACGGCCTTCGTCGATTCCAGCCGTACCCAGCTGCGGCGCACACCGGTTGCGTCACAGTCGAATTCAGCCAGACACCGGCCGCCGCGCCGCAGCAGCTCCGAGGCGCGAACGAGGATACGCCAAGGATCGCCGCCGAGGCCGA
>DASWBF010000491.1:0-3302 GCA_036390735.1 Mycobacterium sp.
GGCGAGATGATGGCCGACCGGCTGCTGATCCCGGTCACCGGCGGCATTGGGGTGTACGAGCCGAAGACCGGCACCTTCGAGCGGATGATTCCCCTCGACCGCGGCAACGTCAGCGGGCCGATCATGACTGGCGTCATCGGCGCCACCGTCGTCGAGCAGCGCGGCGGCACGGTCGTCGCGCTCGGCGAAGCGCCGTAGCGCCCGATCAGACCTCCGGCGTGAGGCTGGCCAGCGGCTTGCCCGACTTCCAGTGCTTGAGCAGCGAGTTCGCCAGATCGCGATATGCCGCCGAGCCCTTGTTCTTGCGGCTGGCCAGTATCGAGCACCCCGACGCGGTGGCCTCGGCGAAACGCACCGTACGCGGTATCGGGGGCGCCAGCACGGGCATGTCGTAGCGGTCGGCGACGTCGACCAGCACGTCGCGGCTGTGGGTGGTGCGCGAGTCGTACAGCGTGGGCAACGCACCCAACAGCTTGAGCTCGGAGTTGGTGATCTGCTGCACGTCGGCGATGGTCCGCAGAAACTGTCCGACGCCGCGGTGCGCGAGGGTCTCGCATTGCAGCGGCACGATCACCTCGTCGGCGGCGGTCAAGCCGTTCAGGGTCAGCACGCCGAGCGACGGCGGGCAGTCGATGAGTATGACGTCGAACTCGTCTTTGACCTTGGCCAGCGCGCGTTTGAGCGCATACTCGCGACCGGCCCGCATCAGCAGCATCGCCTCGACGCCGGCCAGGTCGATGTTGGCGGGCAATAGCGTCATGCCCTCGCTGGTGTCCACCAGCGCCGCCGACGGTTCCACCTCGCCGAGCAGCACCTCGTGCACCGACACCGGCAGCTTGTCGGGGTCGTGGCCGAGGGAGAACGTCAGACACCCCTGCGGGTCGAGGTCGACGAGCAGCACCCGCCGACCCTTCTCCTCCATCGCCGCCCCCAACGACGCGACCGTCGTGGTCTTGGCGACTCCACCTTTCTGGTTGGCCACTGCCAGTACTCGCGTCACGCTGCCATCCAAGCACGCGCACCGATCCAGTCACGATTGGTGGGGCAGAATCGGTGGCGTGGCGCCTCAGACGCACCGACTGCTGCTACTGCGGCACGGGGAAACCGAGTGGTCGCGATCCGGAAAGCACACCAGCCGCACCGAACTCGACCTCACCGACGAGGGCCGCGAGCAAGCGAAATCCGCCGGTGAAACGCTGGCACAGCTGCGGTTGGACAATCCGTACGTCGTCAGCAGCCCGCGCAAACGCGCCCTGGTCACCGCGGAGCTGGCCGGTTTGAAGGTCGACGAGGTGACGCCGCTGATCAGTGAATGGGATTACGGCGACTACGAGGGCACCACCACCGACGAGATCCGCAAGGCGGTGCCCGACTGGCTGGTGTGGACGCACGGCTGCCCCGGCGGTGAGACCGTTGCGCAGGTCGGCGAGCGCGCTGACCGGGCCATCGCGATGGCGCTGGAGCACATGCAGTCGCGGGACGTGCTGTTCGTCGGGCACGGCCACTTCTCCCGCGCAGTGCTGACCCGCTGGATCGAGCAGCCGTTGTACGAGGGAATCCGCTTCGCGATGGTGGCGGCGACGATCGCGGCGTGCGGCTTCGAGCACAACGTCCGCCAGATCAGCCGGCTCGGCACCACCGGCTACCCGCGGCCGCTGTACCGATGAACCCATCGTTCGTGCTCAGCGGTCCGGGCGGGACGCTGGTGGCCCACGGTGTGGCCGCTGCCTACTGCGACATCGGCTCGGCACAGGCCGCGCTGCGGTCTGGGCGAGTGCCAATTATCGTGGGCGCGTTGCCTTTTGACGTCAGCCAGCCGGCCGCGTTGACGGCTCCGCAGTCTCACGAATTCAGCGATGTGTTGCCGTTCCGGCCGTCTGGACCGCTGCCGGCGGCGCGGGTGACGGCGACCATCCCGGCCGCCGAGGAGCACGGCGAACGGATCCGACGCGGCCTGGCGGCGTTGCGTGACCCGTCGAGCGGACTGCGCAAGGTGGTGCTCGCGCGCGCAGTGGAGGTGTCGGCGGACTCGCCGTTCGACGTCCTGACGATCTTGAGCCGCCTGGCCGACGCCGACCCGCACGCGTACTGCTACTTCGCCGACCTGTCACCGGCAGGCCCCGGCTACGAAGGACGTGCATTGATCGGCGCGAGCCCCGAACTACTGGTCGCCCGCCACGGCGACAGGGTGACCTGCCGGCCGTTCGCCGGGTCAGCTCCACGATCGCCAGACCCGCAGACCGACCGCGCCCACGGCGTCGCGCTGGCCGAGTCCGCCAAGAACCAGGTCGAACACGCGCTGGTGGTCGACGAGATGCGCAAAGCGCTGGACCCGCTGTGCGTCGACTTGCAGATCGCGCCGACGCCGGAACTCAGCAGCACCGCAGCGCTGTGGCACCTGAGCACCCCGATCACCGCCCGCCTTCGCGAATCATCAACGACGGCAATCGATCTGGCGTTGGCACTGCACCCGACACCTGCGGTCGGCGGGGTACCGACCGATGCCGCCGCCGCGATGATTGCCGAGTTGGAGGGCGACCGCGGCTATTATGCCGGTGCCACCGGGTGGTGCGACCAGCGCGGTGACGGCCGCTGGGTGGTGTCCATCCGCTGCGCGGAATTGTCGGCGGACCGGTTGACCGCCCGCGCCTACTCCGGCGGCGGGATCGTCGCCGACTCCGATGTGGACGACGAGATCGCGGAAACGACAACGAAGTTCAGAACGATGCTGTCGGCGCTGCGGGTGACGGTATGACGAGCGTGATCCGGCGCGCGCGCCCCGGCGACGAGGCGGAGATCACCGCGATGATCTACGAGCTTGCGCACTTCGAGCATGCCGCCGAACATTGCACAATTACCGAGAACCAAATGCGCACAGCACTTTTCGGTACGCAGCCGACGGTTCACGGGCACATCGCCGAAGTCGACGGCCAGATCGCGGCCAGCGCGCTGTGGTTCCTGAGCTTCTCGACATGGGAAGGCGCCGCCGGAATCTACTTGGAGGACTTGTTCGTCCGGCCACCGTTTCGCCGTCGCGGGCTGGCCCGCGCCCTGCTGCGCGAGTTGGCGCGGGAATGCGTCGCCGCCGGCTACACCCGGCTGACGTGGGCGGTGCTGGATTGGAACGTCGACGCGATCGCTCTGTACGACGCGATCGGCGGCAAGCCGTTGAGCGATTGGATCAGCTACCGGGTATCCGGCCCAGTATTGTCGGCTTTCGCCGAGTCTGATTGATGGGCAGCCCATTTCAGCGCTAACGGACTGAACAGCAGTCCAAGTGTCAGCAACGCGACGACGCCGAG
>DASWBF010000492.1:0-6373 GCA_036390735.1 Mycobacterium sp.
CAGCCCCAGCTCTCGGGCCACGGCCCGCAACATGGCGGTCCGCCCCCGCCGCCGTCGTCGCAGTCCACTCAGAGCTTCAACCTGCCGCAGGGCGCCCCGCAGTACGGCGGCTACCAGAGCGGCCCGCCCAGCGGCGGCTTCCCGCAGCAGGCTCAGCAGGAGGGTCCGCCGACCCCACCCACCGGCTTCCCCACCTTCGCACCGCCGAGTTCAGCCCCGACAACCGAGGCCAAGGCGCCTCCGCCACACTACGACGCACCGACGCAGGAGGTGCGCGCCCCGGAAGGACTGCGCGCTCCGGACCAGCCGTCTTCGCCGTCCGGCCCGCCGCCGTCATAGAAAGGCGTGGCTTCTAAGCCGTTAGCGGACCGCAGCGGGCCGGCGGGGCCGCGCCAGGCGCGGGATCTGCTGACGGTTGCGTTCGGTCCGTCCCTTGTTGCGCTGCTGGTGATCGCCGCCGTGGTGCTGATCCAGCTGGTTGCCGCCAACAGCGACATGACCGGCGCGTTAGGTGCGATCGCGAGCATGTGGCTCGGCGTGCACCAGGTGCCGGTGATCATCGGGGGCCGCGAGCTGTCGGTGATGCCGCTTTTGCCGGTGTTCGCGATGGTGTGGGGCACCGCGCGCGTCACCGCACGCGCGGCGCCGGCGGCGGCCTCCTGGTTCGTGATCCGCTGGATCGTCGCATCGGCGCTGGGCGGCCCGCTGCTGCTGACGGCGATCGCGCTGGCCGTGATTCACGACGCGGCGTCGGTGATGACAGATCTCCAGACGCCGAACGCGCTTCGGGCGTTCGGCGGCGTCCTCGCTGTGCACTTGATTGGCGCTGTCTGCGGTGTCGGGTCGCGGCTCGGGCGCCGGCTGCTGCAGGCGCTGTCGCTGCCGGTGTGGCTGGCCGACTCGGTGCGCGCGGCCGCCACCGGGGTGCTCGCGCTGCTGGGCCTGTCCGGTGCCATCACCGCTGCGGCGCTGGTCGTGCACTGGGGAACCATGCACGAGCTGTACTCGGTCACCGACTCGTTGTTCGGCCAGTTCAGCCTGACGGTGCTGTCGGTGCTCTACATCCCCAACGTGATCGTCGGGACTTCCGCGGTCGCGGTGGGCTCCAGCGTGCACGTCGGCATCGCCACGTTCAGCTCGTTCACGGTGTTCGGCGGCGACATCCCCGCGCTGCCGGTGCTCGCCGCCGCGCCGACGCCGCCGCTGGGCCCGATCTGGGTGCTCTTGCTGATCGCCGCGGCCGCGTCCGCCGTTGCTTTGGGTCAGCAATGCGCGCGGCGGCCGCTGCCGGCGCTGGCCGCGTACGCGAAACTTCTGGTCGCAGCGGTGGTTGCGACGGCGGTGATGGCGCTGCTCGGGTACGCCGCCGGCGGCCGGCTCGGCAACTTCGGCGACGTCGGCGTCGACCAGAGCACGTTCGCGCCCGCGGTGTTCCTGTGGTTCGCCGGGATCGGCGGGCTCACCGTGGCGATGGCCGGGGGGATTGCGCGACGGCCGAAGCCTCAGCCCGAACCGGAGCCCGCCGAACCCGAACCTGAACCTGAGGCGGACACGGACGTCATCGACCCGCCCCCGGTTCCCGACCGAGATTAGGCTGCGAGCGTGCAACAGCCGCTCCGTGTGCCGCCCACCGCACCGGCACGGCTCGTGGTGCTGGCCTCCGGGACGGGATCGCTGCTGGCGTCGCTGCTGGCGACGGCGGTCGGTGACTACCCGGGCCGCGTGGTGGCCGTCGGTGTCGATCGCGATTGCCCCGCCGTGGACATCGCGAAGGCCGCCGACGTGCCCGTGTACCGCGTCCGGCTGTCGGATTACCCCGACCGCGCGGCGTGGGACGCTGCGATCACCGACGCCACGGCTGACCACCGGCCCGACCTGATCGTCTCCGCGGGATTCATGAAAATCCTTGGACCGCAGTTCCTTTCACGCTACATGGGCCGCATCGTGAACACCCACCCGGCGCTGTTACCGGCCTTCCCCGGCGCGCACGCCGTGCCCGAGTCGCTCGACTACGGCGTCAAGGTAACCGGGTGCACAGTGCATCTGGTCGACGCCGGCACGGACACCGGGCCGATCCTGGCACAGGAGGTCGTCGCAGTGCGTGACGACGACGACGAAGCAAGCCTGCACGAACGGATCAAGGTCGTCGAAAGACGGCTGCTGGCAGAGGTGATCGCCGACGTGGCCACCCGCGGCGTGACCTGGATCGGACGAAAGGCAACCATCGGATGACTCAGTACGGGCGCAGACCGATCCGTCGCGCGTTGGTCAGCGTCTACGACAAGACCGGTCTGCTCCCTCTGGCCCGCAGCCTGCACGACGCCGGCGTCGACATCGTCTCGACCGGATCGACCGCGAAAACCATTGCCGACACCGGCATTCCGGTGACCCCGGTGGAGTTCGTCACCGGATTCCCCGAGATCCTCGACGGCCGGGTCAAGACGTTGCACCCGATGGTGCACGCCGGACTGCTCGCCGACACCCGCAAGCCCGACCACGTCGCGGCGTTGCAGCGGCTAGAGATTGCACCGTTCGACCTCGTCGTCGTCAATCTGTACCCGTTCACCGAAACCGTGGACTCCGGCGCCGACGCCGACGAGTGCGTCGAGCAGATCGACGTCGGCGGGCCGGCGATGGTGCGCGCGGCGGCCAAGAACCACCCCAGCGTCGCGGTGGTCACCGACCCGCTCGGCTACGACGGGGTGCTGGCCGCGCTGCGTTCCGGTGGGTTCACACTGGACGAGCGAAAGAAGCTGGCGGCGTTGGCATTTCGGCACACCGCGGAATACGACGTCGCGGTGGCGATGTGGATGTCGACCGCGTTGTCGTCGGACGATCCGTCTTTGCCCGCCTGGTTCGCCGGGACATGGCGGCGGTCGGCGGTATTGCGGTACGGCGAGAACCCGCACCAGCGGGCCGCACTCTACGTCGACGACTCGTCGTGGCCGGGGCTGGCGCAGGCCGAGCAGCTGCACGGAAAACAGATGTCCTACAACAACTTCGCCGACGCCGACGCGGCGTGGCGTGCGGCGTTCGACCACGAGGAGACGTGCGTGGCGATCATCAAGCACGCGAACCCGTGCGGCATCGCGATCTCGTCGGTCTCGGTGGCCGATGCTCACCGCAAGGCCCACGAGTGTGATCCGGTGAGCGCGTTCGGCGGGGTGATCGCGGCCAACACCACCGTGAGCGTCGAGATGGCCGAGACGGTCGCCGACATCTTCACCGAGGTGATCATCGCGCCGGCGTACGAAGACGGCGCGGTGGAGGTGCTGGCCCGCAAGAAGAACATCCGGGTGCTGGTGGCGTCGGAGCCTGTAGTGGGGGGTCTTGAGTTCAAACAGGTTTCGGGTGGGCTGCTGGTTCAGCAGCGGGATGCGCTGAACGCCGCCGGCGACAACCCGGCGAACTGGCGCTTGGCGGCTGGCGAGCCGGCGGACCCCTCGGTGCTGGCCGATCTCAAATTCGCCTGGCGCAGTTGCCGCGCGGTGAAGTCCAACGCGATCGTCGTCGCCAAGGACGGTGCGACCGTCGGGGTGGGCATGGGCCAGGTGAACCGGGTCGACGCGGCGCGGCTGGCGGTCGAGCGAGGAGGGGACAGGGTGCGCGGGGCTGTCGCGGCGTCCGACGCGTTCTTCCCGTTTCCCGACGGGCTGGAGACGTTGGTCGCGGCCGGCGTGACGGCGATCGTGCACCCGGGCGGGTCGGTGCGCGACGACGTCGTCACCTCAGCAGCGGCGGCTGCCGGGGTGACGTTGTATCTCACCGGGGCGAGGCACTTCGCGCACTGAGAACGAATTTCGTCGCAAGTTTCAAAACCCCATACGCCGAGCCCGGCGGCGGCCATACTGTTCAGTGGACTCCCAGGGCCGCGCCTATGCCTCGACGATCACGGGATCGCCAACATGGACAGTTCGACCACCCGGCGGGCGTTGTCAGGGCTGATGCAGCCGTGGCTGACGTCGGCGTGGCCCTGGGAGTCCGCCCCCGTCGCCGACCGCCGACGCCCTACGCCTGAACGATTACGGGATCGCCGATGTGGACGGTGTTGTAGTACCAGACGGCATTGTCAGGGCTGAGGTTGATGCAGCCGTGGCTGACGTTGGCGTAGCCCTGCGAGTCCACCGACCATGGCGCCGAGTGCACGTAGACGCCGCTGCCGGTGATCCGCTCGGCGTAGTAAGCGGTGATCTTGTAGCCATCCGGGTCGCTCAGCGGTATGCCGATCGTGCGGGAATCCATCACGACGCTTTGCTCTCTGGACAGCACGCTGAAGCTGCCGATGGGGGTTGGGCGGCTGGGTTTGCCCATCGACGCCGGCATTGTGCGCGCGACTTGACCGTCGATGCTCACGGTGAACGTGTGCGCGGAGATATCGGCCACACCCTGCACGGCCGCGCCGGTGGTGATGTCGGTCTTGAACCCACCGACCGACAGCGGGATCACGCTGTGCGATGGCCAGAATCCGTCGGGTTTGAATTCCAGGGTCCTATTGTCTAGCCACGAAAACTGACCGCTCGGGCTGTTCGGGATGTCGATCGTGAACGCGCGCTCCGCGGCAGCTCGATTGGCGACGGGCGTGGTGAACGTCACTGTGACCGGTGCGGCCACACCCACCACCTCGCCGGGCCTCGGCTGCACCGAGGCGACCGTCGGACCGGCTGCCGTGACCGCCGCCGAACTCGGGCTGGCGGCTCCGACCAGCGCGATTGTGGTGATCGTCAGCGCGACAAGCGCAGTCTTCAGGTTCAGCAAACGCATGCCTAGATCTACCCGAGCGCAGGGCTGAGCGAAACCTCTTCCGGCCGCAGGACTCATCAACTCACCCACCTGTCCCCCCACTCACCCTGATTTGATGACGGACACTAAAAACGATATCGACAGAAAGCTCTCCACGAGCGGAAACAGCACAGATCAGGCCGTTAAGCCAGCCGCCTGGACAAGCAGTAGCGTGGAGTGGTGACCCAACCTAACCAACTTCCGCGCACCCTCGGTGAGCTGCGCGCGTCGGGCCATCGCGAACGTCCAGTCAAGCAGGAAATCCGCGAGAACCTTCTCGAAGCGCTGGCCGAGGGTCGCGACGTGTGGACCGGCATCTTTGGTTTCGACGACACCGTGCTGCCCCAGCTTGAGCGCGCGCTGATCGCCGGGCACGACGTCGTGCTGCTGGGCGAACGCGGTCAGGGCAAGACGCGGCTGCTGCGGTCGCTGGAGGGACTTCTCGACGAGTGGACGCCGGTGATCGCCGGCGCGGAGTTGGGCGAGCATCCGTACCGGCCGATCACCCCCGGCTCGATCCGCCGGGCCGAGGAGTTGGGCGACGACCTGCCCGTCGCCTGGAAGCACCGCAGCGAGCGCTACACCGAGAAGCTCGCCACCCCGGACACCAGCGTGGCCGATCTGGTCGGTGACATCGACCCGATCAAGGTCGCCGAAGGGCGCAGCCTCGGCGACCCGGAGACCATCGCCTACGGGCTGATCCCGCGCGCGCACCGCGGGATCGTCGCCGTCAACGAACTGCCCGACCTCGCCGAGCGGATCCAGGTCTCGATGCTGAGCGTGATGGAGGAGCGCGACATTCAGGTTCGCGGCTACACGTTGCGGCTGCCGCTGGACGTGGTCGTCGTCGCCAGCGCGAACCCCGAGGACTATACGAACCGCGGCCGCATCATCACACCGCTGAAGGACCGGTTCGGCGCCGAGATCCGCACGCACTACCCGCTGGAACTCGACGCCGAGGTCGGCGTGATCAGCCAGGAGGCGCACCTGTCGGCGGAGGTCCCCGAGTACCTGCTGCAGGTCCTCGCCCGCTTCGCCCGCTACCTGCGCGAATCCCGGTCGATTGACCAGCGTTCCGGGGTGTCCGCGCGGTTCGCGATCGCCGCGGCCGAGACCGTCGCCGCATCGGCGCGGCACCGCGCCGCTCTGCTCGGCGAAGCCGACCCGGTGGCCCGGGTGATCGACCTGAGCAACGTGATCGACGTGCTGCGCGGCAAGCTGGAGTTCGAGTCCGGCGAAGAGGGCCGCGAGCAGGCGGTGCTCGAGCATCTGCTGCGCAGGGCCACCGCCGACACCGCGCAGAAGTTGTTGGGCGGCATCGACGTTGGGCCGATTGTCGCCGCGGTCGAGCACGGGTCGCCGGTCACCACCGGCGAGCGTGTGTCGGCCAGGGACGTGCTCGCGGCGCTGCCCGAGGTCCCAGCGGTGGCCACGATTCAGCGGCGTCTGGGCGCAACGTCGGATGGACAACGCGCTGCCGCAATCGAATTGGCTCTGGAGGCGCTGTATCTGGCCAAGCGGATCGACAAGGTCAGCGGCGACGGGGAAACCGTGTATGGCTAGACGCGGCCGTGGGCGGTCGTCCCTCTACTCG
>DASWBF010000493.1:0-4212 GCA_036390735.1 Mycobacterium sp.
CCGATTGGGGATGAACCCGGAGACGCTGCGCAAGTGGGTGCGCCAGGCCGAGGTCGACGCCGGTGAGGCGGCGGGCGTGTCGAGCGAGGAGAGGCGCGAGCTGCGGGAGCTACGCCGCAGGTGTCGCGAGCTCGAATCGACCATCGTTATCTTGGGCGGGGTCGGCTGTTTGGCGGCGTGAGCTGGGCGTTTGCGTCGTGGACGGTGTCCGCGACGTGGGTGCCGGCGATGCGGTTGGCGCGCAGCTGTCCGTGCAGGAGTGCGATCTGGTTCTGCAGTTGACGGTTTTCGTCGTCGAGTTCGCGAATGCGTTGGTGTGCGAGGGTGAGGCGTTGCCGCAGCGAGGCGTCGGGGCTGCGCTCGAACCGGGCAGGTGGTGCCGGCTCGGCCGTCTCCGATATGGCGGTCAGTCGGCGGAGTTGGTCGCGCAGTTCGGTCTGGGCATACAGCCATGAGCGGGAGACGCCGGCGTGGGCGGCGATCTGGGTGACGGTGCGCCGCTGGCCGGTTTCGCCGAGTTCCTGCAGGGCTTGGCGGGCGCGTTCGAGGGTGTCGGCGCGACGGCGGTGGGCCGCGGCGACGAGGTGGTGGCTGTTATCGCGGCGCATCGGATAAGTCCTTCCCGCAGCATGTTTCGCTGCCCGCTGCGGCGCACCGGCAGTCGTGTTGGCCGGCTTCGAGGGTGGTGATGATGGTGAGCAGGTTGGTTTCGACCGTGCGGTTCATCTCGGCCAGGCGGGTGTGGCCGTCGGTCTGGGCGCGGGCGATCAGCGCGCGGGTGTCGTCGAGCTGCTTGCGGTGTTGGGGTAGGAATTCGGCGGTCGTGACGAACAGCGGGCAGGTCAGGCACGCGTTGGAGTGCGGGCACGATTTCTGTAGCGGTAGGCCACAATAGCCGTTGGGCAGCGCCATTCTCGCGCGGGCAAGGTTCTGTTTCATCCATTCGGCATCGGCGAGCGGTCCGTCGATCGTGGTGTCGACGGGCTCGCCACGGATGTTGATCTTCTGGGCGCGTTCCCACTGCTCTCGTATGGTGGTGTCGGCCAGCCGGGCATATACGGCGGTCATGGCGTGGCTGGTGTGGTCGAGCAGCCGTCGGACCACCTCCTGCGGCACGTCATGGTTGATCCACCGAGTGGCCGCCGTGTGCCGGAACTGGTGAGCGGTGACATGGACTGGCTGACCGAGTTCATCTGTGACACCACAAGTTTCGAGCCACTGCCCGAGCTGGAGGTGGAACGTCGCGGTGGGAATGGGCAGCCGTCCGTCGGGGTTGGCGCTGCTGCGCGGCAGCAACACGGCGGTGGTTGGAAACCGCTGCCGGGTGCGCGCCTGCTGCGCCTCGATCATGGCGGTGAGTTCGTCGTCGATGGGCACCACCGCGTCGCGGCGCATCTTGTGGTTGCGGTAGCGCAAATAGACCGCGCCCTGCGGGTCGCGGACCAGACACTCCAGCGCCAGCCGAGTGGCGTCGCCAATGCGCAGGCCGGTGCGGATGAGAACCTCCACCAGCAGCCGGACCCGCGGGTCGGTGATCCGGTCGAGGTTGGCGACGCTTTCCAGTTGGTGCATGACGAACTCGGCAATTGCCCGCGGTGCCGGTGTCTCGTCGCGGCGGGGCTGGTCGCTGGGATACAGCTGCGCCTCGGCTGGCAGCGATGCCCACCGGTGCTGGCGCACGGCATGCAGAAACCCGGTCACACAGCCGATCTCGGCGCTGCGGGTCTTCGGTTGTGGGATCTCAACGGCCAGTCGAGCCAGGTAGGCCTCCAGCGCCGCCCGGTCGAGCGCGCCCGGCCCCGACGAGCTCGCTAGTCCGGGCATGAACTGCGACAAACGAACGAGCGCGAGGCGATCACTGCGTAGCTGCCCCAGCCCGACTCCGCACGACATGCGCCACCGGCACCATCGTTTGGCCAGCTCTCGAAGCCAGACTGGTTGCACCGCAGTGAAATCCAGTTTGGCCCCGTCATGGCCGGAAACACCGAGCCGCCGTAGCCGCCACACGTCACGCTGGTATTCGCAGTCCCAGCCGGTCCCGTCGCGCAAATCGAGCAGGCACTCGATCGCGTAACCGAGGAACGCGCGCGGCGTGTGCAGTGCGGCCGCGGTCGGTAGTCCTGCCAGCCAGTCATCGAGCGGACGATCCAGCAGCGACTCGGCCCCGGTTGCCGACAAGTGGTCCAGCAACGGCTTGATCGATCGCGGTGTGGTGCGGGTCCGGTTCGCCTCGACCCGACACGACATTGCAACGCGTAGCCGATCTCCAGCCGCAGCTGCGGCGCAAGCGGCCGCAAGTCGAAGCGATCCTCGCCGTAGCTGGCGCAGTAGGCGATGAACTCCGCCGCCGACGGGCAACCACGCAGCCGCCACCGCCGGTGGTGGGAATGACACCAACCGGCGTCCAGTTCGGCCCACAACATGCACCCCGGGATGGCGCACACCGCTGCCGGCGTGCCGGCCACGTCCGGCTTCCACCGATCGACCGCTGGGCGTCCGGCCTTGTCCCAGGCGTGGGAATGCGTGTAGCACAACCGATACCGATGCTGCCCGAAGCCGCAACCGGGCACCAGGCACGAGTGCAGCGGCCGGTACCCCATCACCTCTGGATCAGCGGTCTTGGCCCACCCGTGCCGGTCTGGACGACCAGCCTTTCTCCACCGGCCCAGATGGGCCGGGCACAGCCCGGCGTAGCGGCTCGAACGCACACACCCGGGCACCGCGCACCCGGGCGACCCGATCACCGACCCGCTGCCCAGTGTGCGCAGGATCATCAATTTGTATTTGTCGCGGAAGCCCGTCGGGGCCGGATGCTGATCGGCATCGATGACGCGCACCTGCTCGACGGACTGTCCGCGCACGTTGTGCACCAGGCACTGTCACGTTAGTTTAAAAATGTGATGGTGCAATTGGTTTCAGTGCTGGGTGATGGAACAGTGGTGGGATTGTTCGTATTTCAGGCGGCGTTGTCGAGTTCGGTGACCACGTGCCAGACCGCGAAGCGGTCGGCCATCTCGCTTCGCCAGCCTGTTGCGTTGAGCAGATGTCGTCGTGGTCGAAAGTGTGCGGAGATACCGCTGAAAGCCGACAGGAACCGTTGGGCATGCCGCAATGACTTGAAGCGTTTCATCGCTCGTTCGCGCTGTCGGGTGGGCTGATGAGAGTTCTCGGCGCGATTGTTCAGATACCGCGACTGGCGGTGTTGCACCGACGGCATCAGCTCGCGGTGGGCTACCCCGTAGCTGGCCAACTTGTCGGTCACCAGCACACGCGGCACATACCGCAAGCCCTTGAGCAGCTTGCGGAAGAACCGCTTGGCCGCTTTAGCGTTTCGCCGGGACTGCACCAACACGTCCAAGACGTTGCCGTGCTGGTCGACCGCCCGCCACAGGTAGCACAGCGTGCCGTTGATCTTCACGAACACCTCATCGAGGTGCCACTTGTCGCCGGGGCGTGGGCGCCGGCGGCGCAGCTGGTTAGCGTAGGCCTGCCCGAACTTGACGCACCAGCGTCGGATCGTCTCGTAGCTGACCACTACACCACGTGCCAGCATCAACTCTTCGACCTCGCGAAAGCTCAGCGGAAACCGGAAGTACAGCCACACGCAGTGGTTGATGATCTCCACCGGATACCGGTGACCCTTATACGACGCCGCTGCGGTGCTCACCCCACCGATCCAACCAGACCACCCGAGGCGGCCCGGCCCACCAACGTGACAGTGCCCTCAAGTGTCAAAGTCTCAGCGACGAAGGGTCCCTACGCCGCTTCCGGGACTTCGCCCGGAAGCGGTGGCCCTTCGGGTAGCACAAAACGGCGGTCTGGCGTGTAGCTCCGACCGCCGCGCCCCGGATCCCTTGCGTCAATCTGTCGATGGCTTCGCCCTTTGGTCTCGGCTCGAGACGAGGTATCTGCGTTACCATCACCGTTGCGGCACAATATCTTTCCGCCAGACGCGAGCGCCCTTTGGTCCACATTCGGACGAGGATCTGCGCTGGTGACCCGATGCCCCTCAAGCCTGCCACTTTGCTTCCGTCATCGCCAACAATTTGTCGATCGGGACTCCTCAAGCGGCTAGTCAATCTGCTTGACCATGACGAGACGTTGTTCTACCGCACGATCATGTCCGATCCGGCGCGGTTCCTGCCGATCGTGTACGACCCCACCATCGGCGAGGCCTGCCTCAAATTCGGCCACATCTTCCGCGGTCCACGA
>DASWBF010000494.1:0-2812 GCA_036390735.1 Mycobacterium sp.
CCTCGGGCCACGACACGACGTTGACGCCGATCACGCCCATGTCGCGATACATCGCGGACCGCTGCAGGGCCCACATCCGCGTGATGATCGGGTCCTGCTCGGTCTCGAACGGTGCGCCGCGGAGGACGTCGACCGCGACGACGGTGTGGCCCCGCTTGCGCAAATCGATCAGCGACAGCGCGAACTCGGTGTCGAGCAGTGTCGAGAACGCGACGATGATCGCCCCCGCCGGGACGGCCGCTCGGGGCGCCAAAGTGCCGGTGGTGACCTCGAATTCGCCTCCGGCGCCGAGCACGGCGTCGAGCACCCGGTAGAACTGGCGCCGCCCGATGTCAGCGCCAAGCCAGCGCGGGCGTCGACCCCCCAGCGCGACAACCCCGGCCCGATCGCCATTGCGCAACGCGGTTTGCACCACCTGCACGGCGCCGCGGACGGCTCGTTCGGTGGCCTCGGTCGCCGGTCCGGCGGCCTGCGCGCTCGTGTCGATCAACACCACCACGTCGGCCGCGCGGTCGGTCAGCCGCTCGGTGACGTGCAGGCTGCCGCGCCGGGCGCTCACCGGCCAGTTGACCGTGCGCAACTGATCACCCGGCAGGTAGGCCCGCACGTCGGCGTATTCGACGCCGGGCCCGATGTGCCTCGTGAGGTGGGTGCCCAGCCGATCGGGCAACTCCGTGCGCGGGATGCCCGTCGACTGCGGGGGCACAACGGGGAACACGAAGATCTCGGCCGCCTCAACCGCCGCCCGCGCGCCCAGCAGACCACCGGCGCAGACGGCGTCGACAGTGGCCGACAGCGGGTATCTGCCCCACCGCGCAGCTTGCGCGGCAAGCGTTTTCGACTGGGCAGAACCGCCGTCGAGGAGTTCCGTGTCCATCCCCTCGGGTACGGTGACCTCGAGTTGCGCAGCGGTGTCGGCGGATTCGGTTGTCACCCAGGCGGTCGTCTGCACCTGTTCGTCCTCGAAGCAACGCACCATTCCGGGCTTGGCGTGCACATAGACCTTCGCCGCCGACCGTTGCCACGGTATCGAGGACAGCACACCGATCAGCGGCGCCACGAACGCGATCAGCTGCCAGCGCGAACCGATCACCGCCGCGGCAAGCCCCACCGCCGCGCACGTGGCAATCGAACGGGTCAAGGACGAAGCGGCCCAGCGGAATTCGACCTCCGTCCGGCGAGCTCCGCCGCTCCTCGCCTCAGTCACGTCGACCGCGCGCCCGCGGAACCGGCAGCCGCGCCAACAGCTGCTCGACGACGTCTGAGCCGTGCACGCTGCGCACCCACATCTCCGGCCGCAGGCTGATCCGGTGCGCGATCGCCGGAACGGCGAGCGTCTTGACGTCCTCGGGGATCACGTAGTCGCGGCCCTCCAGCAGCGCGCGGGCGCGGGCGAGCTGGACCAAGTCGAGCTCGGCGCGTGGGCTGGTACCGACGGCGACCTGAGGGTGGTTTCGGGTGGCACCGGCCAGCGACACGACGTAATGCAGGATGTCGTCGTGGACGGTGACCTGTTCGACCGATTCGCGCATCGCAAGCAGGTCGTTGGCGTCCACGACCTGGCTTACTGTCGGCTGCGCCGAACCCCTTTCGAGCCGACGCCGCAGCATCGACGTCTCGTCGGGCGGAGACAGGTACTTCAGTTCGAGCCTGATCGCGAATCGGTCGAGCTGCGCTTCCGGTAGCGGGTAGGTGCCTTCGTACTCGATCGGGTTGTCGGTGGCCAGCACGATGAACGGTGAAGGCAGCCGGTGTGTTTCGCCGTCGATGCTGACCTGTTCTTCTGCCATGGCCTCCAGTAGCGCCGCCTGGGTCTTGGGCGGGGTGCGGTTGATCTCGTCGGCGAGTAACAGGTTCGTGAAGATCGGCCCGCGACGGAAGTCGAACCGGCCCGACTGCATGTCATAGACCGTCGAGCCGAGCAGGTCGGCGGGCAGCAAGTCGGGAGTGAACTGCACGCGAGTGAAGTTCAAACCCAACGCCGAGGCGAACGATCGCGCGATCAGCGTCTTGCCAAGGCCGGGAAGGTCTTCGATCAGTACGTGGCCGCCCGCGAGCACCGTGGTGAGAATCAATCTGAGTGCGGCGCGCTTACCCACCACTACACGCTCGATCTCGTCGAGCACCGCCTCGGAGTAGGCGGTAGTAACCGTTGCAGGCATCGTCATACCCGCTCCAATCGTTCGAGGATTTCGTTGAGCGCGTCGCGCCCCGGCCCCGGCGCCCGGCGGCCGATCCGCGCGACGTTCGATGGGTCTACCCACTGCCACAGTTCGTCGCCGAAGACGATCCGGCCGGTGGCCTGCAGCGCCGCCGGGTCCCTGCCCATCCGCTGGCCGGTGGCGAGCATGAATTCCCTTGCCAGCCGTGGCCGTAAGTGCCGATCCCAGTCGGCGCGACTGGAGTCGGCCCAGCGGATCACCGACTCGGTGCGAGAGATCCAGCGCCGCATCGACTCGGCCTGGCCGCCGGAGGGCGACTCGGGCTGGTCCGTCGCCAGTGAGCGGGTCAGTAGCCGGCGGCCTTCCAGCAACACAACTGCGGCCGCGACGCCCGAAAGCGCAAGCACAAAGCGGTGATCCACCATCACCAACGCCAGCACCTCCACCGCGATCACCAGGCTGAAGCCGAGGACGACGAACTTGTTCATGCCACGCTCTTCAGTTCCGCGAGGACCAGTTGGAGTGCGCACACCGCGGTCTCGCGATGCCCTTCGTTCATGACGTGCGGGCTGAACCGGGCCTCGGCGAACAGCTCGACGAGGTCGGTGGCGGTGCCGGCATGGATGGCATGGTGTTCGACCGCGCGGGCC
>DASWBF010000495.1:0-8493 GCA_036390735.1 Mycobacterium sp.
CGCGGTTCCTCGCGGCGTGCCAGGACAACCTGCTCCAACCGTGGCGCCGCTTCGCAGGCGGTTGCCGCTGCAACCGCCCGACCGTGGAGCTGATGCGCGCCTGCGGCTTCGCTGTCGCAGCCGACGACGTCGTGTGGCGCGCCATGCCGCCGATCGTCCGTCCGCTCATGGTGGGGCAGGCGACGCGGTGATCTGGACGGTCGTCGACTTCGCCGGGGCCTAGAAGAAACGACCGGCTTGTGCCGGTCGTCCCATAGCGGGGCGGAATGTCGACGAAACACCTGACCTCCTAGCGGGAGACCAGCGCAGCGAGTCGACGCGCCGCCAGCAGCACGCGCTCGTAGTCGCGGCCACGGGGCAGCCACCCAAGAGCGGCCTAGTACCTCGGACCCTGAGGCCGTATGTCCACACCTGCTGACTTCAGGATTTCCAGCACGGTCGTACGTCCTAGGCCCAAAGTGGCCGCCACCCGCCGGCTGCTCATACCAGGCCCATAGTGCTCAACCACGTCAGCTCGAAGGTGGCCTGTGATCCTGCGTCGTTGCGGCGCGGGCGGCCATCGCTCAGCGTTCACATCAGCCGCAGAAGCATCATACTGTTTCTCTGGCCACAATCTGTTCGACCAGAACCGTTCCAGGGCTACCAAATGCGATGTCGCAAGACATCTGAATCGGCCCGAACCACTGGTTCGGGCCGATTCTTTTGGCTAAGTAGGGCGTTTTACTTTTGCGACTGCGCTAATTCGGTGCATGATCGCGCAAGATCACCTTTTCTGCTGCATGGGTGCGAACCAAACAGGGATGGCGATGAACCTCTCGGCGCGAAATCCGTGGAGGCGCCTTGAGCTGTCTGCTCGTGCCGGTTGGCTCGTTGTCGGCGTGTATGGCGTCGCGATGGCGGTCATCGTGACGCGGGCCTTCTACGGCCAGCCTGAGGTCTCCGCAACTCGAGCGGTCGATGAGGTCGTCTTGCTGGTCTGTCTGTTGTTCGTGGCCGGCTGCATGTTGCGGGCGGCCCGCGCGGCGACGGGGCGACGGCGATATGGCGGGATCGCGATGGCGACTGCCCTGGTCGGCTGGGCCGCAGGCGAGGTCATCGTGACCGTCGATGAACTGCGAACGAACTTCGCCCAGGCGCCTCAACCGCCGTCTCTCGCCGATCTTGTGCTCATCGTGTACCCAGTCGGCGCCTGCGTGTCGTTGCTGTGTCTGTCAGAGGGCCGCGGGCGAGACCGATGGCGGCTTGTGCTGGACGCCGGCATCGTCGCGACGTCGTTGTTCGCCATCTCGTGGATTTTCGTGGTCGGCGAACTGCTGCGACGTGGCGGCAGTTCGGCCCCGGTCACGCTGGCCCACATCGTTGCCGACGTCGTCGTCATAACGACGGCGATCCTGGTTTGGTCGCGTGCAGGTGCCGATGGCCGGCCCAGTTTGAGCCTCGTCGTCGGCGGAATCATGTCGATCGGCGTGGCCGACATCACCATCGTCTACCTGACCGGAGTCGGCGGGTACCACTCCGGTGACATCGTTGACCTGGCACGGCTGGCTGGGCTGGGGATGCTGGCCTTGGCTGCGCTGTCGAGCGTCAACGAGCGGCCCGCCGATACCTCGCCGATGGAGGTTCATTCCCGCGCCCGGCTGTGGTTGCCGTACCTGCCGCTGGTGCTGGCCGGCGGTGTGGGCCTGGGTTATGCACTAGGCCAATCCGGGTACAGGCCGCTGCTCGCCATGGCGGGAGTCATTGTCGTTTTAGTGCTCGCGCGCCAGTTCGTCGTGCTCTTCGAGAACCAAAGGCTGCTTTCTCACGTGGCGCGGGAGGCTTTTCACGACAGCCTGACCGGCCTGGCCAATCGGGCACATTTCCTCGACCGGCTCGAGCGCGCCCTGGTACGGCGACGTCGCCAGGGCGAGCCGGTCGCAGTGCTGTGCCTCGACTTGGACAACTTCAAGACGGTCAACGACGAATTGGGTCATCCCGCCGGCGATGAGTTGCTGATCCGGGTCGCTGGCCGCCTCAGGAGTTGTGTCTGTGAAACATGCACTGTCGCACGCCTCGGCGGTGACGAATTCGCGGTTCTCATCGAGGACTCGGTGGAGGAATTGCTGGCGACCGCGCATCGGGTGCTCGACGCATTCACATCGACGATAGTGATCGACGGGGTCTCGCTGACCGTGCGCCCGAGCATAGGGTTGACCATCGCCACGTCAGAGGCGAGGTGCACGGTCGACGAACTCCTAAGGCACGCCGACCTGGCCATGTACGCCGCCAAACGGGACGGCGGCGGGTGCATGCGCAGCTTCGTGCCCGAGCTGCCCTTTCCTTACGAGCTGCCCCAGCTCGTCGACCCCGTAGCCGGTATCGCTAACCCGTTGATTCGGGCGACACCTGGCAGCGATCCGAGATTGCCTGCGGTGAAACAGGATCTCACGACAGAAGCTGTTGGAAGTGTTCGATGGGCTCCGCCTGCCATCTGGGCTGCGCTTGCTGCGTTGGCGCTCGGGGTCGCCGTCTTCGCGGCGTCGACCTTCGCTCACGTCGCCGGCAGCGAGGGTTTCTTCGCCGAGGTCTTGTATCCAGCGCTGAACCTGTTCGCGGCAGGGCTCATTGGCCTGCGCGCATACCGGGTCAGGGCCGAACGGTTGGCCTGGATCCTCATCGCGGCCGGCATGGCGAGTTCGGGCGTCGGTGACGTCATCTACGCCGCATGGGTTTCGGACGGCCAGTCGCCGTCGGCGGCGGACCCGGCATACCTGGCCTCTTACCCGCTGGTCTATGCCGGCCTGCTGCTGCTTGTGAGGGGCTGCCTGCAGCGCGTGCCTACCACGATCCGTCTCGACGCCTTGGTGTGCGGGTTGACTGCGGCGGCTGTCGCTGCGGCGCTCGCCAGTGGGCCGATCGGGGCGGCGACCACCCGCGCCACCGCGACCGTGCTGGTGGGGATTCTTTACCCGTGGGGCGATCTGCTGCTCGTAGCCCTCGCCGCCGGGATGTTGCCAATCCTTGGGTGGCGCAACGAGTTTCGCTGGGGCCTACTTGTCGCGGGCTTCATGCTGTCTGTCGTCGCTGACGTCGTGTACCTATTTGAGACCGCTGGCAGCTCGTATCGGGTGGGCACCTCGCTGGATGCGGCCTGGCCCGCCGCGTCACTATTGGTGGCGTTGGCGAGTTGGCTGCCTTCGTCGTCGGTGTCAATCCGGCGCGGTACCGGACTCAGCTCCTACCTCGCGCCGGTGGCTTGCACTGTCGCCGCGATCGCAGTGGCCGTCTTAGCCAACGAATCTCGGGTCGCCGTGGCGCTCGCCGCGTTGAGCCTGATCGCCGTTGCCGCGCGATTCGCCGTGACGTTCCGAGACCTCAGTGCGTTGGCCGAAACTCACAGGCACGCCATGACCGACGACTTGACCGGTTTACCCAACCGCCGGGCGCTGGCGACGGCGCTGACCGCTGCGCCGGTCACCGAATCATCAAAGGCAGCCTGGTCACGGTCACGACGCGCGCTGCTGCTGCTGCTGCTGGACATCGATGACTTCCAAGAGATCAACGACCTCGTCGGTCGCCACGTCGGCGATGAACTCTTGTGCCGCATCGCGGAGCGACTGGCGAAATCGGTGCCGAACGAGAATTTGCTGGCGCGGGCCGGAGACGACGAGTTCGCGGTTCTGCTGGCGGACGGTGCGGATCTCAGTACCGCGAAAGCCCAAGCCGGAGCCCTGCTCGAGGCGTTTCAGGCTCCGTTCGCGCTCGATCAGATCACCGTCCAGGTCGATGCCAGCATCGCCATTGCGGTGTGTCCGGACCATTGCGAGCATCCGCAGGAACTGCTGAGCCGCGTCGAAACGACGCTACCCCACGCCAAGGCTGCAGCGACCAAGATCGCCATGTACGACTCTGCGGACGAGCTGGATCACCAGAACGACAGCCAGCTGGTTGACGACCTGCGCAGCGCGCTTTCGAACGGTGAGCTGACTTGTTACTACCAGCCCAAGATCGACGCTCGCGACGGACGCGTCCACAGCGTCGAGGGGTTATTGCGCTGGCACCATCCCACCCGGGGGTTGCTGCTTCCCGAGGCGTTTCTTCCCGCCGCGGAGCGCGCCGGGCTGATGCGCCAGTTGGCCAATACCGTCATCGACATCGCACTCACGCAGATCCGGTCATGGCGCCGAGAAGGAATCACTCTCACCGTCGCGGTAAACCTGTCGCCCACGAATCTGCTCGACCTAGACCTCGTCGACACCGTCGAGCGGCTGCTTGCCACCCATGGCCTACCCGCGGAGGCGCTCATCGTCGAAATCACCGAAAGCACCCTCGCCACCGACTCGGTGCGGTCGCGCAGCACGGTCGCGGCGTTGCGCAGACTCGGCGTACGCATCTCGCTCGACGACTACGGAACCGGCTGGTCGTCGCTTGCGCGGCTGCAGGATCTGTCGGTCGACGAGCTCAAGCTCGACAGGGTCTTCGTTTCCCGGATCGCCCAGGATCCCAGGTCGATGGCGATCGTCAGATCGACCGTGGCGCTTGCGCACAGCCTCGGCGCCGACCTCGTCGCAGAAGGAGTCGAAGACGAGGCGACCCTGGGCGCTCTGCGGCGATACGGTTGCAACATCACGCAGGGCTACGTCCACAGCCCGCCGCTACCGGCCAACGAGTTCGAGCAGTGGATCGCTGAGTACACACCCACCGTCAACTACCCGCACGCTGTGGCGACCGACTGATTTGGCCGCAAGCCGCGGCTTCGGTGACCTTGCGTTTGCCGGTGCGGGGAGTCCACTCGCCAGCAAAGATGCGTTTTCATGATCGAGAAGCGGGTTAACTTTGCGGACGCGGCAAAGGCGCCGCAGCGATCGGAGCGCGCATGACACAGCAACTGAGCCGTCGCAGCAAACTCGTGGGCGGGTCGTCCAACGGGCTTGCCCAGTTGCCGGCCGGTCGCTCGATCATGGTGCGTTCCGCCGACGGCACCCGGCTGCACACCGAAATCTTCGGCCCTGAAGACGGCTACCCGATCGTGTTCAGTCATGGCATCACCTGCGCGCTGCGGGTTCTGGCACAACCAGATCGCCGACCTGGTGGCCGACCACCGGGTGATTGCGTTCGACCACCGCGGCCACGGAAAAAGCGAAGTCCCCCGTCGGCGCGGCTACAGATCGACCATTTGGCGGACGACTTGCACGCGGTCCTCGAGGCGACACTACGACCGGGGGAGCGCGCGGTGATCGCTGGCCATTCGATGGGCGGCATCACGATCAGCGCGTGGTCGGACCGGTACCGCCACGCCGTGCCGCACCGCGCCGACGCGGTCGCGTTGATCAACACCACAACGGGCGACCTATTGCGGGAAATCCAACTGATTCAGGTGCCGGGTATGCTCGCCGCGACCCGGATTCGCATCGCGGAGCAGGTGATTAGGACCATTGGCTCGCAGAAGGTCCCACGCGGCGCGAAGTGGACAAGCCGCAGGTTCGTCGCGGCGATCGCCGTAGGGGCCGGCGCGCACCCCGCAGTCTAGATCTGGTCCATGAGCTTTTCGCCGCCACCGCGCCCGTCGCCCGCGGCAGCTGCATGAGGATGCTCACGGCCGCCCTTGGGCCACAACATCTCCCGTTGGATGGCCTCACGGTGCCGGCGTTCGTGATCGGTAGCTCGAAAGACCGGCTGTTGCCGATGTGTCAGTCTCGAAAGATCGCTGATGCCGTGCCGAGTCTGGCGGGGCTTGTCGAGCTTCCGGGTGGCCATTGTGCGATCCTCGAGCGGCCCGGCCGGCACCCCGTGTGCCTCGTCGTACTCACAGTCGTTCGCCTGGGGTGTTCGCGTTCTCGGCACCCAGGTCGCGAGCGGGCCGGTTCTCTTCCACGTCCAGCCACTGTCGATGGGTGCGCGACTGGCTGCCGAGCGGTCGCCCTCTAGCTCCGCGACTGACGACCGGCCCATCGTTCTTGTGTGTGAACGAATTTGTGAACGAAACACGGCGCAACTGCCGAGATGGCGTGGAAACGCGGCGCGATGGTTTGGACGGGCGATTGATCGTGACCTGCAGGTTTGGGACACCTGAGGTGACGCGAGACCGCGACCGGTCGGTGTCATTTGCCACGGGGATGGGACCACCGAATTGCCACGAGGATGGGACCACCGGGTTGTCTCATCGAGCATCCTGGTCTGGGTTGGTGGTGTCAACCGGAACGTGTGGGTTTTTGGCGGCGCCGGTAGGACTCGCCTTCGATGACGAGTTCGTGTGCGGTGGAGGTGAGCCGGTCGACAGCGGATTGGGCGAGCAGCGGGTCGCTCATCATGGTCAGCCATTCCGCCGGTTCGCGGTTGGAGGTCGTCACGGTGGAGGCCTTGTGGTGGCGGGCCACGACGAGCTCGTAGAAGTCGGCGGTTTCGGTGGCGTCGAGCGGCTGCAGCGCGAAGTCGTCGATCAGCAGCAGCTGGACTTGGGCGAGCCGGCGCATCTCGGCCTCGACGCTGTTGTCGAGGCGGGCAGCCTTGAGCCGCTTGAACATTGCATCAGCGCGCAGCATGAGCACGCTGACCCGGCGGCGCACGGCGATGTGGCCGAGCGCGGTGGCCAGGTGGGTTTTGCCCACGCCCACCGGGCCCAGAAGGCAGGCGCCGTGCGGGCCGTCGAGGAACCGCAGGCTGGTCAGCTCGTTCCACAGGGTGCGGTCGTAGCGGACCGCGGCGGTGTCGTCCCAGGTGTCAATCCGCATGCCGGGGTCGAGCCCGGCGCCGCGGGCGCGCCGGGCGGCGGAGCTGGTGTCGCGGCGGGTGGCCTCGTCGGCGAGGACGAGTTCGAGGAACGCCACGTGCGACAGGTGCTGCTGGCGGGCCAGGGTGAGCCGCTCGGGCAGGGTGTCGAGCATCCGGCCGAGCTTGAGCTGCCGCAGCACCTGCTTCAGGTCGGGTGAGATCGGGTCATGGATGACAGTTTTCGTCACTGCTGGGTCTCCGTCCCGGCTCCGCCGTCGATCACCCTCAGCCAGTCCGGTGTGGTTCTGTTCGTCCGGTATTCGGTGGCGTCGCGGGCGAACCTTGCCGGGACGGCGGCCCGAGCGGCGCGGGGCGCCGGGGTCGGGGTGTTCTCGGTGGCTTTCTCCAGCATGGCGGCGATCTTGGCGACGGAGACGACGTCGAGGTCAAGAGCGCGCCCGCACGCGGTGTCGACTGGCTCGCTGCCGTAGCGTTTGGCCAGCCCCAACAGCCGATACGCCTGCCGCATCTTGGTCCACGGCAGCTGGTGGTCGAGCAGCCGTTCGGCGTAGATGCCGACGTTGGGCCCGTGCCCGCGGGCGGCGCTGATCAGCCGCTGCAGGTCGCGCATGGCGTAGGCGGTTTTCTCCGCGGGCAGGTCCTCGGGGTCGGTGGATCGGCGGCCCGGTGCTTGGCGCGGGTGGGTCTTAACCAGCTGACCGCGGCGGAACAGCTTCACCAGCTCGTCGTCCGCTCTGGCTTGAATCCGTTGCCCGAGAAGGTGTTCCGGTGTCGAGTACAATGCCCTGCCGACTTGGACGTGGTAGTCGCGGTGGACGGTGACCTCGGTGTAGATCGGCACCTGGTAGGTCACGTCGGGCGCCGGCAGCAGCACCGCGGCCTCGTGTTCGGCGAACACCACCGCCGGTTGCGCGCAGGTGGTGCCGTGGATGCGCAGCCCCGCCTTCCCCGTGCACCAGGTCGTCGCGCGGGCCTGCGCGTCGGCCAGGTCGACGAACTCCTCACCGGCGAAGAAGTTGCCGCGCACGTACTGCACTACCCGCTCCACCCGAGGCTTATCCTGGGGGCTGGCAACACGCGCCGGGTCTGTCGCGAAACCACGCGCCTGCGCGTACTCCAGCCACCCCACAGTGAACCGCGGGTTGATCGCATCCGCCTGGGCCACAATCGGTTTCATGTTGTCCGGGACGAGCACCTTGAACACGCCGCCGAAGAAGCGCCACCCCGCCTCACAGCCGGCGATGATCGCCTCCAGCGTCTGGGAGAACGTCAGCCACACGAACATGTGCCGCGAGTACACCGCGGTGAAGATCAACGCGTGCACCACCCGCCGCCGCCCGACCTGCGGGTCGTAGATCAAACCCATTCTGGCGAAATCGATCTGGCACTCCACACCGGGCTCCCCGTCTGCCACCGGCACCGTGTCCCGGCGGCCCCGGTACTCGGTGCGCTCGACGCAGAACCGGTGCAGCGTGCGGTGCGGCACCACCACGCCCTCTCTGGCAAGCAGGTCTGCGATCTTCACCACCGTCAAGCCCTGACCGACCCACCTGACGATCCGATCACGCTGCCCTTCAAGGGATTCCCACGCCAAACCATGACCGTTCGGGCGGTCCGGACGCACCGCCGCGACCACCTGCCCGATCAGCTCGTCGGTCAACTGCTCCTCGCCGCCGTCGCGGTCCAAACCGGCCACGACCGCGGCCTCCACGTTACGCACCACGGTCTTGCGGTCCACCCCCGCCTGCCGGGACCAACCTGGTCAAAATCGGCGCCCTCGCC
>DASWBF010000496.1:0-2390 GCA_036390735.1 Mycobacterium sp.
ATGTTGTGCCGCAACGGCGATGGTAAACGCAGATACCTCGTCTCGAGCCGAGACCAAAGGGCGCAGCCATCGGCAGATTGACGCGAGGGATCCGGGGCGCGGCGGTCGGAGCTAAACGCCAGACCGCTATTTTGTGTTGCCCGCAGGGCCACCGCTGCCGGGCGAAGTCCCGGCGGCGGCGTAGCGAACCTTGGTCGCTAGGACGTTAAGAGTTGTCTCGAGTTTTCAGGCTGCGTTCGGCATGAGTCTGGCCTGGTCGATGTGGTCTGTGATGTGGATGTCTATGGTGTGCAATGCTTTTCGTAATGGCGGTGGTGCCGGTAGCTGGTCGGCGGCCAGGAGCGGGCGCAGCAGCCGGTCGTGGAGCTTGGCGTAGAAGATCGCAAACCGAAGTCCGTCGCCGGTGAGCCGGTAGCGGTTGCGGCCGGGGACTCGGGTGATGAGAGCGTTGAGTCGTAGCCGCGCCAGGTCGTCGTTGGCCTGGTTCATCGAGTAGTTCGCACCGCCGAGCAGTCCGGTCATCAGGCGCGCAGGCTGAAGGCCCGCCCCGCCGCCGCCGTGAAGGGTGTTGAGGGGATCAATTGCCACCAGGTGATCGGCGAGCGGGTCGAGCCGGCCAGAATCACGCGGGGTCCGCTGGTGGGCCGCGACCGCGAACTGGCGCGCCTGCAGAAGAGTCGGGCACACGCGCGGGCCGGTGCCGCCGCCCTTCGGCCGCGGCGAGCACTGCAGCGACCTGACCGGTCTGGAGCTGTGGGGAAGGGCTGACCCATCTTCAATTTGGCGGGTTGGCCTGCTCGGCTAGGTGTCGCGGCGCACGTCGTGCGTGATTGCCATGGTGGCACCGGTTTCGAGTTCGTCTGCGGATTGGTTGAGCAGGATCCTGCTTCGGCTGGGCGACAGAAGCATTGAGAGATAATGGTGGGGTCGATCGCCTATGAATGCGAGTCGGTTCACGCGCATCAGTGCGGCACCGATGGCGATGTCAAGTAGCTGGGCATTGCGGGGGCCGGCGATCTCGGCGGTGAACTCGTGCTGCAGGCGGTCCAGGGTGATCCCGGCGTCGGCAAGCAGGCGATACATCGGCGTGTCGAGCAACATTTCGGCGGTGATCACCTCGGCGAGCTCGGCGGGAAGCCAGGCTTCGGTGACGAGCAGTGGTTCACCGGTTCGGCGCTCACGCCGTACCCGCAAGATGTGTAACACCTGGCCAGCGAATCCGACCTTGTCACAGATGGTTTGGGGCGCAGCCCGCAGATCGAATTCGAGGACCGCGGCGCCGGTTTCGAAGTGGATCTGGCGCAGCTCATCCATGTAGGACCGGGTGTTGGCCTGCCGTGCGGTCGGGTGGTGTTCGCGAACGAAGGATCCGACGCCTTGCCGGCGGGTGATGTAACCCTGAGCGGCCAGGTCGGCCAATGCCCGCCGGACGGTGATGCGGGAGACACCGAATTGATCGCACAGCTCCTGCTCGGTGGGCAGGGGGTCACCCGCCGGCATGGCCCCGCGCGCGATCTCGTCGTGCAACACCAGGAACAGCTGCCGATGCAGCGGCAGGCCCGCGCCGGCCGTCACCGTCACGGCCTTGCCGCGGGTTTCATCGACGCTCACCGGAGACCCCGCTTACGGTCGCCGTCGATGACTACCAGCTCTTCTCCAGCCAAGTGTTACCCAATCGCCAAAGTTATGCTGTTAGTATAACAACAAGATGTCTCCAGTTGTCGAGTTGAGGCATCCGAGAGGTCATCAACGACCGTGGCAGCAGAGCAAGCCGCGGCCGACTGCGCACCGAGGAGGCGCCCATGGACGCACTGGACCGGATGCTGATCGGTGAAGCGCTGGCACATTTGTCCGCACAGGACCGCGCCGTGATTCGCCGCTCCTACTACCAGGGCTGCACGACCACGCAGATCGCCGACGATCTCCAGATCGCCGAAGGCGCCGTGAAGTCGAGACTGCACTACGCCGTGCGAGCGCTACGGCTCACATTGCAGGACATGGGGGTGACATGTGACGCGACTGCGGTCAGCGCGTGTGCGGTGCCCAACACCGCCGTAGTGCACGAGGGGGGCGCCGCCCGCCGACGGTGCCGTGATGTCGGGCCTCATGGAATCACACCCGGCTCGGCCGGTCACCCAATAGGCTGACTAATCGGCCCGCTAATCGGCCCGGATGATCCGGTCACCGATGGCCCTTGGCGACCCAGGCGGCCGTTACCCGGTGACTGTACGAGTTGCGCGTGTTCAGATCGCGACGCGCCGCGCACGTGCAGAGCACCCTGGCCAGTTGGGCCGCATCACGCCTTGTCCGACCGACGGCCGCCAGATCGCGGAAGTCCTGCGACACCACACCATGGCCGTCCGCGGACACCCAGTGGATAAATGCCCCTT
>DASWBF010000497.1:0-10886 GCA_036390735.1 Mycobacterium sp.
GACAGGTCCTCGAGCTCCCACTTGACCGTCGCCATACCGAGCCGATGTGCCAGCGGCGCGATGACTTCCAACGTCTCACGCGACTTGCGGGCCTGCTTCTCCGGCGGCAGGAACCGCATCGTGCGCATGTTGTGCAGTCGGTCGGCGACCTTGATCACCAGCACGCGGGGATCGCGGGCCATCGCGATCACCATCTTGCGGATGGTCTCCCCTTCGGCGGCGCTGCCCAGCACCACCTTGTCCAGCTTGGTGACCCCGTCGACCAGATGCCCGAGCTCTTCGCCGAAATCGGCGGTCAGCGCCTCCAGCGTGTAGCCGGTGTCCTCGACGGTGTCGTGCAGCAGCGCGGCGATCAGCGTGGTGGTGTCCATGCCGAGCTCGGCCAAAATGTTCGCGACGGCCAGCGGATGGGTGATGTACGGATCGCCGGAGCGGCGGAACTGGGTGGCGTGACGTTCCTCGGCGACCTCGTATGCCCGCTGCAGCATCGTCAGGTCGGCCTTCGGGTAGATCTCCTTGTGCACCGCGACCAGCGGCTCGAGCACGGGATTAACGGCGCTGCGCTGGGCGGTCATCCGGCGCGCCAGGCGGGCGCGCACTCGCCGCGACGCGCTGGAGGACTTCGGCGCCGCAGGTGCCGGCGCGGGAGTCTCCGGCGCAGGCGGCGTCTGAACGGCCTGGGCTGCGCCTTGGTCGTCAGTCGCCATCAGTACACCTCCCGTACCGAGGATAAACGCTAGACCTGGTACAAGCTGCTGACCCGCAGCGGCGCCACCGCATCGCGGCCGCGCAGTTCGGCGAGCTCCAGCACCACCGCGGCGCTGGTGACCGCTGCGCCCGCGTCGTCTAGCAGCCGCGCGGCCGCCGCCAGGGTGCCGCCGGTGGCCAGCACGTCGTCGATGATCACCACGTTGCGGCCCGCAAGCTCCACACCGTCCGCCGGGATCTCCAACGTGGCCGTGCCGTACTCGAGCGTGTAGGTCTCGCTCAACACCGGCGGCGGCAGCTTCCCGCCCTTGCGGATGGCCAATACCCCAGTGCCCAGCCGGGTCGCGACCGCCGCTCCGAGCAGGAAGCCGCGCGCGTCGATGCCGGCGACCAGTTCCGCGCCGGAGGCCAGTTCAGACAGCGCGTCGGTGACCGCGGCCAGTCCGTCCGGGTCGGCCAGCAGCGGCGTCAGGTCCTTGAACAGGACACCGGGCGACGGGAAGTCGGGCACCTCGCGGATCAGCGACGTGATGACCTCGACGATCCGCGTCTGGTCCCCGCTGGTGTCGCTCATTCCTTCAGCACCCATCGGTCCATGTTCCAGCCCGCGCCCCAGCGGGTCGGGTTGCTGCTTACCGCCGACATCTTCTTCGACGAGACCAGCATGCGCTGCTGCCGGTACAGCGGCAACGTCGGCATGTCGTTCCACAACACTGAAGCGCCGTCACCCAACAGCCGGGCGACCTCTTTAGGGTCGGAGGTCGCGGCCAGCTTGTCGATGATGCCGTCCACCTGCGGATTGGAGTAGCCGGAGAGGTTGTTGCCGTTGCCCGTGTGCAGGTCGAACGCGTCGATCGCCGACGACCCACTGGAGCCGCTGCCGGTCGCTCCGCCGGTGCTGGCCAGCAGCGCGTCGATCTCGTTGGCCTGCAACGTCTGCGGGCCAGTGGGCTCAGACGACACGTCCTGAACGGTGATGCCGGCCGGGGCGCAGGCCTTCGCGATCGCGCTGACCACCGCGTTCAGCCGGGCGTTGGGCGCCTGGTAGCCGATCCGCACCGTGAGTGGCGTGTTGTTCAGCGCCGCGCGGGCGGCGTCGGCGTTGGCCGCGACGTACAGGTTGTTCGCGGCGGCGTCTTCGGCTGCCCCGAACGCGTCGTCGTTGGCGGGGTTGAGCCGGGCGTTCGAGACCGGCACTCCGACATCGCCGGCGATCGTGTCGCGCGGGGTGCACGAGGCCACCGCCCGGCGCGCCGCGGGAACGGCCAGCGGTCCCTGCCCCGAGAAGACGAGTTGCTGGATGCCGGCCGACGAGGTGTCGGTGCGCTGGTAGCCGTCGGGAACCGACAAGCCGCCGACCGACCCCGTCGCGACGTCAACCACGTCCACGGAGCCATCCTTGAGGCGCTGCTGCACGTCGGCGCCACGAGGCCACACGGTGATGCGGTTGGTGACCGGCTTTGTCGCCCACCACCGCTCGTTCGCCACGAGCACCACCGAGCCGTCCGAGTGCACGGAGTCCACCTTGTATGGGCCCGACGACGGGAACCACCGCAGATTGATACCGGGCTTCAGATCCCACACCGTGTTCCATGCGTCGGCGATCCGCGCCACCACCGGCGCATCGTCGTTCTGCAGCGCGGCGGTGACGTCGACACCCAGCAGGTCGGCGAGGACGTGCGACGGCATCATCGACGTGGCAGTGAACAGTTGCGGATAGTCGGTGAACGAGCGCCCGGCGAGGAACGTCACGCGGGCCTTCTTCTGGCCCGGCGTGCAGTCGATGGATTCGATGTCGGCGTATCCCGCCCGGCTGGCCGCGTCGAAACCGGGCAGCCGGCCTGACTGCGCCGCCCATGCCAGCACCATGTCGTCACAGGTCACCGGCTTGCCGTCGGAGTACACCGCGGGATCGGCGATCTGGTAGTCCAGCAGCAACGGCTCGCGGCCCACGACGGACACCGTGCCGAAGTCGTGATCGGCGACGATCTGCCCGTCCGGGCCGTGGTATCCGAAGCCGGTGAGCACTCGGGCCAACGCCTGCGGTGCGGCCGATGCGGCGCCCACCACGGTGTTCGGGTTGTAGGTGGGCAGCGGCCCGTCGACGGCGTAGTCGAGCTGCTCGGCCGGCTTATTCGAGCACGACGTCAGCAAGACAGCCGCTACCAGCAGCGCGGCCGCGGCGAAGACAGCCGTCCGGTGGCGCACTAGCGCCGCCGCTTGCCCGAGGGCCGGGCGGCGCGGGAGCCCGTCGGGCGGATCGGCCGCGCGCCGGGAGCCGGCTTCGCGGCTAGCGCCACTGGTTCCCTCGCGCTGGGCTCATCGCTGCCTCTCTTGCTCCTCGCGTCCGCGGTGGTCTCCTCGCTGGCGGCCTCGGGCACATCGGCACCAGCCGCCTTGCGGCGGCGCAGCACCCGGCGGGTGTGGGTGCGGACGAGCTCGGTGCGCTCGCGCAGAGTCACCAAAAGCGGGGTGGCGAAGAAGATCGACGAGTAGGTGCCGACGATGATGCCGACCAGCTGCACCAGCGCCAGGTCCTTCAACGTGCCGACACCGAGCAACCACACCGCGACCACCATCAGCGAGGCGATCGGAAGCACCGAGATCAGGCTGGTGTTGATCGACCGCATGAACGTCTGGTTGACCGCGAGGTTGGCCTGTTCGGCGAACGTCCGCCGGGTGGTGTGCTGGAAGCCGTGCGTGTTCTCCTCGACCTTGTCGAACACGATCACGGTGTCGTAGATGGAGAAGCCCAGAATGGTGAGCAGTCCGATGACGGTGGCCGGGGTGACTTCGAAGCCGACCAGGGAGTACACCCCGGCCGTGGTGATGATGTCGAAGAACATCGTCACCAGCGCGGAGATCGCCATGTAGCGCTCGTAGCGGATCGTGATGTAGAGGCTGACGAGCACCAGGAACACGCCGAGCGCGATCAGTGCCTTCTTGGTGATCTGCCCGCCCCACGTCGACGACACCGCGGAGTCGCTGATGGCCTGCTTGCTGGGCTTGCCGTCGGCGCCGACCGGCTGGAACTCGTTGAACAGCGCGTCTTTCAGCTTCGCGGTCTGGTCGTTGGACAACATCTCCGAGCGGATCTGCACGGTGGCGGAGGCGCCGTTGCCGACGGTGACCACCTGCTCGGGTTCGGAGCCGAGCGTCGTGCGAAACACGTCCTCGACCTGCTGCACCGTGGCTTCGCCCCGAGGGAACGACACCTTGGTGCCGCCCTCGAAGTCGATACCGAAGTTGAAGCCGCGAATCGCGATGCTCGCGATCGCGATCGCGATGATCACGCCACTGACCGCGAACCACATCTTGCGTCGCCCCACGACCTCGAACGCACCGGTGCCCGTGTAGAGGCGGATGAAGAAGCCGTGCCGCGGTCCGGTCGAATCGAACGTCTCCTCGACCGCCTCCGACTCAAGGAGTTCGGCGTCGGCGAGTGTCTTGTCCTCGGAAGCCTTGGCCATGCCTACCTCTGTCCCGTCGTCGCATGCGCCGCCGCACGACGTTCCCGAGCGATCTGCTGAACGGCGCCGAGGCCGTTGAATGCAGGTTTGGCCATCACCGCCGACTTCGACGCGAGATACGCCAGCGGCCACGTCACCAGGAACACCACCACCAAGTCGAGAATCGTCATCAGACCGAGTGTGAATGCGAAGCCCTTCACCTGACCGATGGCCAGGAAGTACAGCACCGCGGCGGCCAGGAAGGTCACAGCGTTGCCAGACACGATCGTCTTCCGGGCCCGAGCCCAGCCACGCGGCACCGCCGATCGGAACGAACGGCCTTCGCGGATCTCGTCTTTGATCCGTTCGAAGAACACGACGAACGAGTCCGCGGTGGTGCCGATGCCGATGATCAGACCGGCGATGCCTGCCAGGTCGAGCGTGTAGTTGATGTAGCGGCCCAGCAAGACCAGGATCGCGAACACCATCGCGCCGGACAGCACCAGCGACAGGGCCGTGAGCAAGCCCAGCACGCGGTAGTAGAGCAGCGAGTACACCAGCACGAGCGCAAGTCCGATGGCGCCTGCGATCAAGCCGGCCTTCAGCGACGTCAAACCCAATGTCGCCGAAACGGTTTCGGCCTCGGACGACTCGAACGACAGCGGCAGTGACCCGTACTTGAGCACGTTGGCCAGGTCACGGGCCTTCGCGGAGGTGAAATCGCCGGTGATCTGGGTGTTGCCGCCGGGGATCGCCTCGTTGATCACCGGTGCGCTGACCACCTGCGAGTCGAGCACGAACGCGGTCTGGGTGCCGACGTGCGCGGCGGTGTAATCCGCCCAGGTGTCGGCTGCGTCGGGCTTGAACTTGACGTTCACCACCCACCGGGAGCCCTGTTGATCGAATCCCGAACTGGCGCTGGCGATTTGATCACCGCTGATGATCGACTTGTCCAACAGATAGATCGCTGTGCGGTCTTGCGAGCACGTCACCAGGATCTGCTGCGGATCGTCGTTGCCGGCCAGCGGGTCTGGGCCCTGGCATCGCGACTCCATCAGCACGCTGAGCGCGATTTGGGAGAGCTGCGGATTCTGCCGCAGCGCCTTCTGGAAGGCGATGGCGTCCGCCAGGTCTTTGCGCGGATCCGGCGGGGCCGGTGGCGGCGCCGGCGGTGGCGGCGGTGCCGGCGGGGTGGGCGGGGGCGGCTCCTCGGGGTACAGCCGCGGCTGCGGGGCCGGTTGTGCGGGCGGGGCGGTCTGCGGCGGGGGCGCCTCGGCCGGCGGCGGAGCGGGCTCGACCCCGGGGATGCCCGGTATGGCGCCGGGCGGCAGCCCCGGTGTGGCACCGGGGGGCTGCTCACCCTCCGGCGGGATCTGCATGACGTCGATGACTGGCCGGATGTACAGCCGGGCCGTCTGGCCGAGGTTGCGCGCCTCGTTGCCGTCGGTGCCCGGGACGGTGATCACCAGGTTGTCGCCGTCGACCACCACCTCCGACCCCGACACGCCGAGACCGTTGACGCGCGCACTGATGATCTGCTGCGCCTGGTCAAGGGCCTCGCGCGTCGGCCGCGACCCGTCGGGAGTGCGGGCCGTGAGCGTCACCCGGGTGCCACCCTGCAAGTCGATGCCGAGCTTCGGCTTGGCCTCCTTGTTGCCGGTCAGGAACATCAGCAGGTAGGTACCGATCAACAGAATCAAGAACAGCGACAGGTACCGGAATGGGTGCACCGGCGACGACGATGCCACGGTCCTTTAGTCTCCTCGGGTTTGTTACGGCTGCAGACAGTACGTGCCGCTCAGTCTTGAGTGAGTCGGCCCGGCTCGTCCGCCTCGGCGGTGATCTCGTCGTCGTCGTCGTCGATGTCCGGCTCGACGCGGTCGCGGATCGCCAGCTTCATCCACGTGGTGATCACACCGGGCGCGATCTCCAGGTCGACGGTGTCGTCGGTGATGCCGGCGATTGTGGCCTGCAGCCCGGAGGTGGTGTGCACCCGGTCGCCGACTCGCAGCGATTCGTGCAGGTCGATGGTGGCCTGCATCGCGCGCTTCTGGCGCCGCGACGCGAAGAACATGAACGCGCCCATGATGACGAGTAGCGGGAGGAAGATGATCAGCTGTTCCATGAGATCTTTCGTGTAGTGCAGATGGTCGGGCCCCACAGGCGGGGCCTCGCAACTGACCAGTGTGCCATCCGCCCACGAGACGGCCGTGCAGCACTAGGCTCAGCCTCGGGAGGGGCTGCCTGAGGAGAGCCGTTGACCGACCTCGAACAGAGCCGCATGCTCGTCACCGAGATCCCCGGTCCTGCGTCACTGGAACTGATCAACCGCAAGGCCGCGGCCGTGCCGCGCGGGGTCGGCAACACGATGCCGGTCTACGTCGCCCGCGCCGGCGGCGGCATCGTCGAGGACGTCGACGGCAACCGGCTGATCGACCTGGGCTCGGGCATCGCGGTCACCACGATCGGCAACGCCGCCCCCCGGGTCGTCGACGCAGTTCGCGCGCAAGCCGCCGACTTCACCCACACCTGCTTCATGATCACGCCCTACGAGGGCTACGTGGCGGTGGCCGAGCAGCTCAACCGGCTGACCCCCGGCGACGGTCCTAAACGGTCCGCGCTGTTCAACTCCGGCGCGGAGGCCGTGGAGAACGCGGTCAAGATCGCCCGCGCGTTCACCCGCAAGACCGCGGTCGTCGCGTTCGACCACGCCTACCACGGGCGCACCAACCTGACGATGGCGCTGACCGCGAAGTCGATGCCCTATAAGAGCGGCTTCGGGCCGTTCGCTCCGGAGGTGTACCGGGCGCCGCTGTCGTATCCATACCGCGACGGGCTGCTCTCCAAGGAGCTGGCCACCAATGGCGAGCTGGCGGCCGCGCGCGCGATCACCTCGATCGACAACGAGGTCGGCGCGGAAAACCTCGCCGCGGTTGTGATCGAGCCGATCCAGGGCGAAGGCGGCTTCATCGTGCCGGCCGACGGCTTCCTGCCGGCGCTGTCGGCCTGGTGCCGCGACAACGACGTGGTGTTCATCGCCGACGAGGTGCAGACCGGCTTCGCCCGGACCGGCAAGATGTTCGCCTGCGAGCACGAGGGCATCGAGCCGGACCTGATCGTCACCGCGAAGGGGATCGCCGACGGGCTGCCGCTCTCCGCGGTCACGGGACGCGCCGAGATCATGGACGCGCCGCACATCAGCGGGCTTGGCGGCACCTACGGCGGCAACCCGATCGCGTGCGCGGCGGCGCTGGCCACGATCGAGACCATCGAGGCGGACGGGCTGGTGGCGCGGGCGGCGGACATCGAGAACGTGATGACGGACGCGCTCGGCCGGATGCAGGCCGAGGACGACCGGATCGGCGACGTCCGGGGCCGAGGCGCGATGATCGCGATGGAACTGGTCAAGCCCGGCACCGCCGAGCCGGACCCGGTGCTGACCCGCACGCTGTCCACGCGGGCGCACGCGGCCGGCGTGATCGTGCTGACGTGCGGCACGTTCAACAACGTCGTGCGGTTCCTGCCGCCGCTGCCGATCAGCGACGAGCTGCTTGTCGAGGGCCTCGACGTGCTGGCTTCGATCCTCGCCGAGACTGCAAATCCGCGGTGAAAGTACGAGTAACCGCCTGCCGGAATACAGTTTCGGCGCTGGGAAAGGAACATTCATGACGACGGTGCAGAACTTCATCGACGGCAAGCTTGTGAATTCGGTGAGCGGCGCGACGATGCCACTGGTCGACCCGGCGACCGGAGAGAAGTACGGCACCGCACCGGTTTCCAACGAGGAGGACATCGACAACGCGTATGCCGCTGCGGCGCGGGCGTTTTCGGATTGGAAACGCACCACGCCGGCACATCGGCAGAAGGCGCTGCTCGACTTCGCCGACGAGGTGGAGCAGGCCGCCCGGGCGCTTGTCGAGGCCGAGGGCCGCAACACCGGCAAGCCCAACCACGTCACCATGGCCGAGGAAATTCCTCCGATGGTCGACCAGATCAGGTTCTTCGCCGGTGCCGCAAGAATTTTGGAGGGCAAGTCCGCGGGCGAATACATGGAGGGCCACACGTCGTGGATACGCCGCGAGCCCGTCGGCGTCATCGGTCAGGTGACGCCGTGGAACTACCCGATGATGATGGCGATCTGGAAATTCGCGCCGGCCATCGCGGCGGGCAACACGGTCGTCATCAAGCCCAGCGACACCACTCCGGTGACCACCGTGATGCTCGCCGAGATGGCGTCCAAGCACCTGCCGCCGGGGGTGCTCAACGTGGTCACCGGAGACCGGGTGACCGGCGCCGCGCTCGTCGCGCACCCGACACCGCAGATGGTGTCGATCACCGGCTCGGTGGCCGCGGGCCGCGCAGTCGCCGTATCAGCCGGCGGCAACCTGAAGCGCACGCATCTGGAACTCGGCGGCAAGGCGCCGGTGATCGTGTTCCCCGACGCCGACATCGCCGCCGCCGCCGAGGGCATCGCGACGGCCGGCTACTTCAACGCCGGGCAGGACTGCACCGCGGCCACCCGGGTGATCGGGCACGCGGCCGTGGCAAACGACCTGACCGACGCGCTGGCCGAGCAAGCCCGAAGCGCGGCAACGACATTCGGTAGGGCGGCCGACGACGAGGACGCCTGGGTGCCGCCGGTGAACAACGCCAACCAGCTGCAGCGGGTGCTCGGCTTCCTGGCCGAGGTGCCCGTCCACGCGACGGTCGCGGTCGGAGGTGGCCGGCAGGGCGAGCGCGGCTACTACGTCGAGCCGACGGTCATCGGCGGGCTGGGCCAAGACGACCGGCTGAGCCAGAACGAGATCTTCGGGCCCGTGATCACGGTGCAGTCGTTCGACGACGAAGACGACGTGGTGCGACTGGCCAACGGCGTCGAGTACGGGCTGGCGTCGTCGGTGTGGACCAAGGACGTGTCGGTGGCGCTGCGGGTGTCCGCGGCACTGGACTTCGGCTGCGTCTGGATCAACACCCACATTCCGCTGGTCGCCGAAATGCCGCACGGCGGTTTCAAGTCTTCGGGACATGGCAAAGACCTCTCCATGTATGGGTTCGAGGACTACACCCGCGTCAAGCACGTGATGGCGCGGATTTCCTAGCGGCCGTTGGGACTAAATCCCCTGCGAAGGGGGCCAGCGGACTCTTCGAATCCGGGGCCAACCTAACTATTCTCGTAACCAGAAAGAGCCTGCAGGGGGCGCCAATGAGGATCGTGGTTCCCGTAAACGATGCGCGAGAACCGGCAATTACGGCGCTCTGCCCAAACCCTTACCGCGCACCGCGGCATGCCTACGCCAATCACCGACCTGACGGCTTGGCCGCCGCGCGCCACTAGTCAGGGCTGAGAGGGATCACGCGATGACGACAGCAGTTGGCCTGGATCGGGAAACCCTCGAGATGATGCTGTCCTCGTTGGACGAGTTCGTGGCCGAGACACTGCCGGACCAGCGCCGCCTAGACCTCGACCATGAGGACGTCTGCCCGGAGGACACGGTCCGCGAGATGTGCAGCGAGGAACTCGGTGTGCAGCTGGTGTTCATCCCCGAGGAGTACGGCGGGCTGGGCGGCGGGGCGTTTGACTCGTACCGGGTCTGCGAGCGGCTTGCCCGCGTCGACATCGGGGTGGCGACGTCGGTGTTCGCCACCTTCCTCGGCAGCGACCCCATCCTGGTCGGCGCAACCGACGAGCAGCGCAAGGAATGGCTGGGCCGCATCGCCGAGCAGGGCATCATCTTCGCCTACGGCGCGACCGAGCCCGAAGCCGGCAGCGACCTGGGCGCGATGACGACCACCGCGCACCCGATCGAGACCGACGGAGAAGTCACCGCCTACCGGATCAACGGCCGCAAGCAGTGGATCAGCAACGGCTCGATCGCCGACGTCTACTCGATCCTGGCGCTCGCCCCCGGCGGCCCATCGTGGTTCGTCGTGGAAAAGGGCACCCCCGGCTTCTCGACGGCGCCGCCGGAAGACAAGCACGGGATCCGGCTCTCCAATACCGCCGCGCTGTTCCTCGACGACGTCGTCGTGCCCGCGGAGAACCTGGTGGGCCGCGAGGAGGGCCGCGGCCTCGTCCAGGCCCAGCAGGTGTTCGGCTACACCCGCGTGATGGTCGGCGCGTTCGGGTTAGGTGGCGGCTGGGAGGCGCTGGACCGCGCGATCGCCTACTCCGAGAACCGGGTGCAGGGCGGGGCCCCGCTGTCGACCAAGCAGGGCTACACCCACAAGCTGATCGTGCCGCACGCGGTGCGGCTGGAAGCGGCGCGGGCGTTTCTGGAGGAGACCGCGTCGCGGATCGACGCCGGCGAGGGCGGCGCAGGGGCGCTGAACACCGAAGGCGCGATCGCCAAGCTGTTCGCGACCGAGTCCGGCAACGCCGCCGCCGAGGCGGCGATCCAGGCGCACGGCGGCTACGGGTACACCCGTCCGTACCTCGTCGAGAAGATCAAGCGTGACGTCCGGATCACCACGATCTACGAGGGCACGTCGGAAATCCTCGAGATGACCATCGCCCGAGACCGCTGGCAGCAGCACCTCAAGACCTCCGGCGCCTACTACCGGGACGCGGCCCGCGCACTCGACGGTGTCCCCGACGAGTACGGCGGCCCCACGGCGGCCCTGGCGTTGGAGTGCCTGGCGTCGGTCCTCGAGGCCTGCCGAGTCGGCCGGCTGACCCGCAACCAGCACGTCCTGCTGCGGCTGGGCGAACTGGTCACCTACGCCGAATGC
>DASWBF010000498.1:0-1576 GCA_036390735.1 Mycobacterium sp.
CGACGGGTTTATCGAAGACCGGCGCGCCACCGACCGTGGGCTGATCAACCAGGGCTGGAAAGACAGCTTCGACGGCATCAACGACGCCACCGGTCACACCGCCGATCCGCCGATCGCGCTCTGCGAGGTGCAGGGTTACCACTACGCGGCCCTGCTGGCCCGCGCCGAACTGGCCGACGCGTTCGGCGAACCCGGGACGGCGGCGCGGCTGCGCGAGCGCGCCGACGTGTTGCAGGCGCGGTTCCTCGACGCGTTCTGGCTGCCCGAGCAGGGCTGGTATGCGATCGCGCTGGACGGTCGCAAACGCCCCATCGACGCGTTGACCAGCAACGTCGGCCACTGCCTGTGGACGGGGATCGCGACCGACGAGCACGCCGAGGTGATTGTCAACCGGCTGTCCCGCGAGGAGATGGACTCCGGATTCGGCCTACGCACACTGGCGACGACGATGGGCGCCTACAACCCGATGAGCTACCACAACGGCTCGGTCTGGCCGCATGACACGGCGATCGCGGTCGCGGGTCAGTTGCGCTATCGGCACGTCCCGGGAGCGGTGCCGCTCGCCGAACGACTCGCGATCGGATTGCTCGACGCCGGCGACGCCTTCGGAGGCCGGTTACCGGAGCTTTTCTGCGGCTTCCCGCGATCTCAGTTCGCTTGTCCGGTGCCCTATCCCACGTCATGTTCGCCGCAGGCGTGGGCCAGCGCTGCGCCGCTGCTGCTGGTGCGCTCCTTCCTCGGGCTGCACCCGCATGTGCCGCACCGCCGGCTCGTCGTGTCCCCGCAGCTGCCGCGGGCCTGGGGCCGTGTCGCGCTGACCGATCTGCGGCTGGGTGACGCGACGGTACACGTCGAGGCGGAGGGCCAGGCGGCGAAGGTGGGTGGTCTGCCCGACGACTGGCAGCTGATCACCCCGCAGGAGTGAGCCCTGCGAGTCGATATGGTGGCACCATGATTGGTGTCACCCGTGACGGCCATGTCACACCCTTGGAACTGCGGGCTAACCGCCGTCGCGATTGACAATCTGGCACCAACTTGGCCACCCGCGGGTTCGTCGTCAACGCCGGGACTCCAGTAGCGTTGGCGAAATGGACCCGACGTTGGGCGTCCCGCCGTTTCGCGATCAAGGGAGCCAACGGCCTTGGTCGCGGGATCGCCCAGGTTCTCGTCACAGCCGACAAGGATGTCGTGGACGTGCCCTCGACACTCGCGATGAAGGTGCGGGTTCTCAGTACCGGAGGAGGCCGCAAGACCGATCCCGACGACGCCTACGCGGTAGCGCTTTGCGCGTTGCACCACAAAGGATTACACGCGGTGCATCGCAAAGACCAGACGACAATTCTGCGGCTGTTGTCCGAGCGTCGACCCCCGGTGGAGCCCCGCTCGGATTGTCCGCCGACACAGCGGCTCTTCGTAATTCAGAGTGCATTGGCGGCTTTGTGGAGTGCGCCGCTGTGGAGCAGCCAGCGCAGTCGGTAGTGGGTGAGGTTTCTGAATCCGAGGGCGTTGCGGCGCAGTGCTTCCAGACGGCCGTTGATCGCTTCGGTGGGGTGCTGCCGCTGCTGACCTGCACGGG
>DASWBF010000499.1:0-9018 GCA_036390735.1 Mycobacterium sp.
GGTTGGTGCGCGAAGAGCGGCTGGAAGGTGGACGGTAGGCCTGACTGGGCGGCAAAGCTGCCCGAGGAGCTGCTGGAAGCGCAGGCCGAGACCATCGTGGCCACGCCGGTGTTCGACGGCGCCCGCGAGGAGGAGCTGCAGGGGCTGCTGTCCTCGGTGCAGCCGAACCGCGACGGCGACGTACTCGTCAATGCCGACGGCAAGGCGGTGCTCTACGACGGCCGCAGCGGCGAACCGTTCCCGTACCCGGTGACGGTGGGCTACATGTACATCCTGAAGCTGCACCACCTGGTGGACGACAAGATCCACGCCCGGTCCACCGGCCCGTACTCGATGATCACCCAGCAGCCGCTGGGCGGTAAGGCGCAGTTCGGCGGCCAGCGGTTCGGCGAGATGGAGTGCTGGGCCATGCAGGCCTACGGCGCGGCGTACACGCTGCAGGAGCTGCTGACCATCAAGTCCGACGACACCGTCGGCCGGGTCAAGGTGTACGAGGCGATCGTCAAGGGCGAGAACATCCCCGAGCCGGGCATCCCCGAGTCGTTCAAGGTGCTGCTCAAGGAACTGCAGTCGCTGTGCCTCAACGTCGAGGTGCTGTCTAGCGACGGTGCCGCGATCGAGATGCGCGACGGCGACGACGAAGACCTGGAGCGCGCTGCCGCGAACCTGGGAATCAACTTGTCCCGCAACGAATCTGCTTCTGTAGAAGACCTAGCGTGATTTGGCGATTGTCATTTTCTAGTCCCGAAAGGGGAAAGGGAGTTACGTGCTAGACGTCAACTTCTTCGATGAACTCCGGATCGGCCTGGCGACCGCCGAGGACATCCGGAATTGGTCCTTCGGCGAGGTCAAGAAGCCGGAGACCATCAACTACCGCACGCTGAAGCCGGAGAAGGACGGCCTGTTCTGCGAGAAGATCTTCGGACCGACTCGCGACTGGGAGTGCTACTGCGGCAAGTACAAGCGCGTGCGCTTCAAGGGCATCATCTGCGAGCGCTGCGGCGTCGAGGTGACCCGCGCCAAGGTGCGCCGTGAGCGGATGGGTCACATCGAACTGGCCGCGCCCGTCACGCACATCTGGTACTTCAAGGGCGTCCCGTCCCGGCTGGGCTACCTGCTCGACCTCGCGCCGAAGGACCTCGAGAAGATCATCTACTTCGCCGCGTATGTGATCACGGCCGTCGACGACGAGATGCGCCACAACGAGCTGTCCACTCTCGAAGCCGAGATGGAGGTCGAGAAGAAGGCCACCGAGGATCAGCGTGACGCCGACCTGGAGGCCCGCGCCCAGAAGCTCGAGGCCGATCTCAAGGAGCTGGAAGAGGAAGGCGCGAAAGCCGACGTGCGGCGCAAGGTCCGCGACGGCGGCGAACGCGAGATGCGTCAGATCCGCGACCGCGCGCAGCGAGAGCTGGCCCGGCTCGAGGAGATCTGGACGACGTTCACCAAGCTGGCGCCCAAGCAGCTGATCGTCGACGAGGTGCTCTACCGCGAGCTCGTCGACCGCTTCGGCGAGTACTTCACCGGCTCGATGGGTGCGGAGGCGATCCAGAAGCTCATCGAGACCTTCGACATCGACGCCGAGGCCGACCTGCTGCGTGAGGTCATCCGAAACGGCAAGGGGCAGAAGAAGCTTCGCGCCCTCAAGCGGCTAAAGGTGGTCGCGGCGTTCCAGCAGTCGGGCAACTCGCCGATGGGTATGGTGCTCGACGCGGTGCCGGTGATTCCACCGGAACTGCGCCCGATGGTGCAGCTCGACGGCGGCCGCTTTGCGACCTCCGACCTGAACGACCTGTACCGGCGCGTGATCAACCGCAACAACCGGCTGAAGAGGCTGATCGACCTCGGCGCGCCCGAGATCATCGTCAACAACGAGAAGCGGATGCTGCAGGAGTCGGTGGACGCGCTGTTCGACAACGGCCGCCGCGGCCGGCCCGTCACCGGGCCGGGCAACCGTCCGCTGAAGTCGCTGTCGGATCTGTTGAAGGGCAAGCAGGGCCGGTTCCGTCAGAACCTGCTCGGCAAGCGCGTCGACTACTCGGGCCGTTCGGTGATCGTCGTCGGCCCGCAACTCAAGCTGCATCAGTGCGGTCTGCCCAAGCTGATGGCACTCGAGCTGTTCAAGCCGTTCGTGATGAAGCGGCTGGTCGACCTGAACCACGCGCAGAACATCAAGAGCGCCAAGCGGATGGTCGAGCGTCAGCGTCCGCAGGTGTGGGACGTGCTCGAAGAGGTCATCGGCGAGCACCCGGTACTGCTGAACCGGGCGCCCACGCTGCACCGGCTCGGCATCCAGGCGTTCGAGCCGATGCTGGTGGAAGGCAAGGCGATTCAGCTTCACCCGCTGGTGTGCGAGGCCTTCAATGCCGACTTCGACGGCGACCAGATGGCCGTGCACCTGCCATTGAGTGCCGAGGCGCAGGCCGAGGCGCGCATCCTGATGCTGTCGAGCAACAACATCCTGTCGCCGGCGTCGGGCAAGCCGCTGGCCATGCCGCGTCTGGACATGGTCACCGGCCTGTACTACCTGACCAGCGAGGTTCCCGGCGATGTCGGCGAATACCAGCCGGCCGCCAAGGACCGCGCGGAGTCGGGCGTCTACAGCTCACCGGCCGAGGCGATCATGGCGATGGACCGCGGTGTGCTTTCGGTGCGCGCGCGGATCAAGGTACGGCTGACGCAGCTGCGGCCGCCGGCCGAACTCGAAGCCGAGCTGTTCGGTGGCGAGGGCTGGAAGCCGGGCGACGCGTGGACCGTCGAGACCACGCTGGGCCGGGTGCTGTTCAACGAGCTTCTGCCGCACGGATATGCGTTCATCAACGAGCAGATGCACAAGAAGGTGCAGGCCCGGATCATCAACGACCTGGCCGAGCGCTACCCGATGATCGTGGTGGCGCAGACCGTCGACAAGCTCAAGGACGCCGGCTTCTACTGGGCCACCCGATCGGGTGTCACCGTGTCGATGGCCGACGTGCTGGTGCCGCCGGAGAAGGGCGAGATCCTCGAGCGCTACGAGAAGGAAGCCGACGGGATCGAGAAGAAGTATCAGCGCGGCGCCCTGAACCATCAGGAGCGCAACGAGGCACTGGTCAAGATCTGGCAGGACGCCACCGAAGAGGTCGGCGAGGCGCTGCGGTCGCACTACCCCGACGACAACCCGATCATCACGATCGTCGAGTCGGGCGCGACCGGTAACTTCACCCAGACCCGGACGCTGGCCGGCATGAAGGGCTTGGTGACCAACCCGAAGGGTGAGTTCATCCCGCGGCCCATCAAGTCGTCGTTCCGCGAGGGCCTGACGGTGCTGGAGTACTTCATCAACACCCACGGCGCCCGAAAGGGCTTGGCCGACACTGCGTTGCGTACCGCCGACTCGGGTTACCTGACCCGTCGTCTGGTGGACGTGTCGCAGGACGTGATCGTTCGCGAGCACGACTGCGGCACCGAGCGCGGCATCACGGTCCGGCTCGCCGAGGTGCAGCCCGACGGCAGCCTGGCCAAGGACCAGTACGTCGAAACATCGGCGTACGCAAGGACTTTGGCCGAGGACGCGACCGACGAGAAGGGCAAGGTGCTCGTCGAGAAGGGCCATGATCTCGGTGACCCGGCGATCGACTTGCTGCTGGAGAACGGCATCTCGTCGGTGCGGGTGCGGTCGGTGCTGACATGCGCGAGCGCCAACGGCGTCTGTGCGATGTGCTACGGCCGGTCGATGGCGACGGGCAAGCTCGTGGACATCGGCGAGGCGGTTGGCATCGTCGCCGCGCAGTCGATCGGCGAGCCCGGCACGCAGCTGACCATGCGCACGTTCCACCAGGGCGGTGTCACCGGCGGCCAGGACATCACGGGTGGTCTGCCCCGCGTGCAGGAGCTGTTCGAGGCCCGCGTGCCGCGCGACAAGGCGCCCATCGCCGAGGTGTCCGGGCGGATCCGGATCGAAGAGGGTGAGAAGTTCTACAAGATCACCATCGTTCCGGACGACGGCAGCGAGGAAGTCGTGTACGACAAGCTGTCCAAGCGCGGGCGGCTGCGTGCGGTCACTCACGAGGACGGCACGGAGGGCCTGCTGCGCGGCGGTGACCATGTCGAGGTCGGCAACCAGCTGATGGAAGGCTCCGCGGACCCGCACGAGGTGCTGCGCGTGCAGGGCCCGCGCGAGGTGCAGCTGCACCTGACCCACGAGGTCCAGGAGGTGTACCGAGCGCAGGGCGTGTCGATTCACGACAAGCACATCGAGGTGATCGTCCGGCAGATGCTGCGGCGCGTGACCATCATCGACTCGGGCAGCACGGAGTTCCTGCCCGGCTCGCTGACCGAGCGCTCCGAGTTCGAGGCCGAGAACCGTCGGGTGGTGGCCGAGGGCGGCGAGCCCGCCGCCGGCCGCCCGGTGCTGATGGGCATCACGAAGGCGTCGCTGGCCACCGATTCGTGGCTCTCGGCGGCGTCGTTCCAGGAGACCACGCGAGTGCTGACCGATGCGGCGATCAACTGCCGCAGCGACAAGCTCAATGGTCTGAAGGAGAACGTGATCATCGGCAAGCTGATCCCGGCCGGTACCGGAATCAACCGGTACCGCAACATCCAGGTGCAGCCGACCGAAGAGGCGCGGGCCGCTGCGTACACGATCCCGAGCTACGAGGATCAGTACTACAGCCCCGACTTCGGCCAGGCGACCGGTGCCGCGGTTCCGCTGGACGACTACGGCTACAGCGACTACCGCTAGTCACCTTCTGGCGCGAACAGCTGTCAGGGGAGCTGTAGCTCCGCTGTGGCGGGTGAATTCCTCGTTCATCCCTCGCTTGAAAGCACGGTCGAAGCGGAGGTAGGTGCTGCGCAGTCTTTTCGCGGGCCAGTCCTTCGGGTTGAGGACATCTGGGAGCAGCGGGTCGAGTTGGAGATGGCGCACCACTGCGATGGAGAGCGCGAATTGGTAAGCGAAGTCCGCGGTTTGGCGCTCGCCGTCCATGGCGCGAGTAAGTCGTCGCGCGTCACGCGCCCACGTGTCGAGGGGGAACAGTGACCGCGCGATGTCGACGGGGACGTCTGTCTCGGCGCGGTGAAAGTGCACACACTGCCGGTCGAGGACGGCGCGTGATGGTGGCAGTCGCTCAGGGTCGAGGTTGTCGGGGCGGATCCACACACCTTCCCTGATCTCGGCAAGATGTAGCGCCGTGGCCGCCTTGCGGAGTTCGAGTCTGTCAGCCGCGCTGCGGCGTTGTTGTGACACGATCGCCAGCTCCCACGTCCCGTCCCACGGGCCGGTGGTCGGGTCCTCGCGTCGGGCGGCGTCGTCGACGCGGTCGCGTCGTTCGAGCAGGCGCCCGGCTAGCGTGTAGCTGGCATCGTCGGTGGTGAGTTCCCCGTTGGACACCATCCGCCACAGGCATGTGCGCGCAGCGCCGGGACTGATACCGAACATCGACGCGATGACGATCAGATCCGCGACCGGAAGCGACGGCTCGTCTGCACCCAGCAATGCCGAGGCGAGTACCGAGCGGGCGGTCAGCGGACGCGTGTCGACCAGGTCGCGCACTCGGGACCGTCGCTCGTCCAGCCGGACTCCACTCATATCACATAATCCTTGACACGTGATTATGGTATCGTGATACTTGCACAGTATGGCAACTACTGCCCAGACGATGCTCGCCGAAGATGTCGAGATCGTCCACCGCGTGCTCGCGCACATCGATGCGGGAACCACAGATACCGGTGACGTCTGGCGTGAACCGGTCGAGAATTATGTGGCTTCCGCGCGGTACGCCGCCGAGCTGCGGATGCTTCGTTCGACACCCAGCGTATTCGTCCCTTCCGCGGCGATCCTCAACGCCGGCGACTACGTCGAACGGGTCGCATTCGGTGTGCCGATCTTCGCGGTGCGCGGCCGCGATCGCCGAGTTCGAGTGTTTCGCAACTCATGTCGCCATCGCGGTATGTCACTAGTCGAGGGCCGGGGGTGTTCTCAGGCTTTGGTCTGCCGCTACCACGGTTGGACCTACCGCCTCGACGGATCACTCGCACACGTCCCGCACGCCGATGGGTTCCCGGATCTCCACATGCCGTCTCGCGGTCTCGTCGAGGTCGCCAGCCGCGAGATCGGCGGTCTGGTCGTCATCGATGGCCTGGACTCGCATGCCACAACCGCGGTCATGGCGGCACTCACCGACGGCAGCCCGTGGCGGGATAAGCTGCCAGCCGCCAGACGCCTCGTCTTCGCGGAATCAACGGTGCGGGCGATTAATTGGAAGGTGCTCGTCGAGCAGTTTCTGGAGGGGTACCACATACGCTCGACGCACCGTGACACGTTCTTCCCCTTGCAGTACGACAACCTCAACATCGTGGAGAGGTTCGGCCCGAACAGTCGAATCACCTTCCCCTACCGCAACATCGAGCGGCTCCGCAACCGACCGGAATCGACCTGGACTGTGGACCGACGCGTCACATTCGTCTACCACCTGTTCCCGAACGTGATGCTGGCGACGTTCCCCAACCAAGTCATCATGGTCGTTATCGACCCGATCGACATCGACCATTCGGCAACAACCACTTATGCCATGGCCGACCAAGTGCCCGACCGCGACGGCGCACCCAGTCTGATCGACCGGGGTGCGCTCGAGGACAACGCGATGTCGGCAGCCGTGCAGCGGGGGCTACATGCCGGCGCCAACCCGTTCGTCGAGTTCGGCCGGCATGAGAGCGCGATCGGACACTTCCACGCCAACCTCGAGGAGCGTCTCGGGGCATTGCCAAACGGGTGAACGCATCGCCGCCGTTAGTCCGTACGGTGGTGATATGCGACTGCTCGCCCTGCTGGCCGCGCTGTTGGCGGTCGCGGGCTGCTCGTCGTCCCCCCGCGGCACGGCGGAGCCCAAGGACGAATTCCCCGAGGGCACCAGCGTCCACACGATCAGCGTCGGCGGGTTGGAGCGGTCCTATCGGCTGCACAAGCCAGCGGGCCTGCCGGCGTCGGCGTCTCTGGTGGTGGTGTTGCACGGTGGCTTCGGCAGCGGAGAGCAGGCCGAAAGAGCTTACGGCTGGGATGAATTGGCGGAAAGCGCAAAGTTCGTCGTGGCCTATCCCGACGGCATCGCTCGGGCGTGGAATGTGCACGGCTGCTGCGGTCGACCCAGCCGCGACGGTATCGACGACGTCGGGTTCATCACGGCAATGGTCGGGGATGTGAGCCGAGGCATCGGCATCGACCAGCCACGGATCTACGCGACCGGCATCAGCAACGGCGGCATGATGAGCTACACGCTGGCCTGCAGCAGCGACATGTTCGCCGCGATCGGCCCTGACTCCGCCACACAGCTGGACCCGTGCGCTTCCCCGCGCCCCACGTCGGTGATGCACATCCACGGCACTGCCGACCGCCTGATCCGCTACGACGGGGAAGAAGGCGAAGGGGTCGCCCACGTCAACGGCCCGCCCGTGCCCGAGGTGAACGCGTTCTGGCGCAACGTCAACCAGTGCGGCGAGCCCGTCGTCACCACCGACGGACCGGTCACCACCTCAGCCGCCGACTGCCCCGGCAACCGCAGCGTCGTGCTGGTCACGGTCGACGGCGGCAGGCACGAGTGGCCGGCGTTTGCGACGCAACGGCTGTGGGAGTTTTTCGCCGCCCACCCCCGCGCCGCCTAGAGTCACAGCAATCTCTTGCGTCACCGGCCGGGGCGGTAATCGAAGTGCCCACCAGTGAGCGACACCCGCTGACCTGCGTTGAAGCCGCGGGTTGTCGCTGAGCGCTCTGCTCTCGTCGGGGCTTGGACCCGGGAAAACGCGATTGTCGCTGCGAGGCGGGCAAATGCATCGCGGTCCGCCCGACAGGCGGGTGGGGCAGGTGAGGCAGATGGGACGGCGCACCAATGCCGCCTACGAGTGTTACGCATCTTGTGCGGCTGTCGTGAGAATGTAACACTGCGTGGTATGCCTGACACGCACACCGTCACCAACCAGGTTCCGCCGCTGGAGAACTACAACCCCGCCACCTCGCCGGTGCTCGTCGAGGCGCTGATCCGCGAGGGCGGGCAGTGGGGGCTCGACGAGGTCACCGAGCTCGGCGCGCTCTCCGGATCACAGCAAGCCCAGCGGTGGGGCGAGCTCGCCGATCGGCATCGCCCGATCTTGCGCACCCACGACAAGCACGGCCATCGCATCGACGAGGTCGAGTACGACCCGGCGTACCACGAGCTGATGCGCGTTGCGATCGGCCACGGCCTGCACGGGGCGCCGTGGGCCGACGACCGGCCCGGCGCCCACGTCGTCCGCGCGGCGAAGACGTCGGTGTGGACGCCGGAACCTGGGCACATCTGCCCGATCTCGATGACGTACGCCGTCGTCCCGGCACTGCGCGTCGATGCGGAGCTCGCCGAAACCTACGAGCCACTGCTCACCAGCCGCGAATACGACCCGGAGCTGAAAGCCCCGACCATCAAAGCCGGTATTACCGCGGGCATGTCCATGACCGAGAAGCAGGGCGGCTCCGACGTGCGCGCCGGGACTACCCAGGCGACACCCAACGCCGACGGGAGTTACCGCCTCACCGGGCACAAGTGGTTCACGTCGGCGCCGATGTGCGACGTGTTCCTGGTGCTCGCGCAGGCACCCGGTGGGCTGAGCTGTTTCTTCCTGCCGCGAATCCTGCCCGACGGGACCCGCAACCGAATGTTGTTGCAGCGGTTGAAGGACAAGCTCGGCAACCACGCGAACGCCTCCAGCGAGGTCGAGTACGACGGCGCCACCGCCTGGCTAGTCGGCGAAGAGGGCCGCGGCGTGCCGACGATCATCGAGATGGTCAACCTCACCAGGCTCGACTGCACACTGGGCAGCGCCACCAGCATGCGCAACGGCCTCACCCGGGCCATCCACCACGCTCAGCATCGAAAGGCGTTCGGCGCCTACCTGATTGACCAGCCGCTGATGCGCAACGTACTCGCCGACCTCGCGGTCGAGGCCGAGGCGGCGACGATCGTCGCGATGCGGATGGCCGGTGCCACCGACAACGCGTCACGCGGCGACGAA
>DASWBF010000500.1:0-12050 GCA_036390735.1 Mycobacterium sp.
CGATCTACCGGCTGCACCGTCGAGAACGGGTTGTTGCCGACGCGGGGGGTGCGCGGCGCAGGCCTCGGACCGGGGGCGGGACCGGGACGCGGGCCGCCGGGAGTGGGAGCTGGGCGCGCCGGGCTGGGCGCGGGCGCGCTCGCCGCCGGTGTGGACGGCTGCGCCGTTGCCGGGGCGGGGGCCGCCGGCGGAGCCGCGGCGGCTGGCGGTGCCGGGGCTGCAGCAGCAGCCGCCTTCGCCGGAACGGCCTCCGCCGGGGCGGTGGCGACGCTGGACGACTTGGCCGCTGCGCCGTTGCCGTCCTGCGCGGCAGCCTGAGGGGCTTTGCCGCCGCCAAAGGACTCACGCAGCCGCCGGGCGACCGGCGCTTCCACCGTTGAGGAGGCTGACTTGACGAATTCGCCTTGTTCGCTCAGCCTAGCGAGAACTTCTTTACTGGTGACACCGAGTTCCTTCGCCAACTCGTGCACACGGGCCTTGCCTGCCACTACCTCTCCATCTCTCGAGGCGACAGCTGCGGTAGGCGCGCCTCGGGTTTAGCTACGACACATGGTCATCGGGACTTCACGGTGTGCTCATGTTCTTCGCTACCTGTTCTGTTGCCCGGGGCCTCGAGCGCGGTGATGTGCTCGAGGGCCTCGGATGTGTCCGGTGGACCGGTGATGCGCAACGCTCGGCCGAAAGCTCGCCGCCGGATCGCTGCGCCCAGACACTGCTGGTCGGGATGCAGCCAGGCACCCCGCCCCGGCAGATTACCTGCGGTGTCAACGGTCACGGCGTACTCGCCATTCCCGGTCGGCACCGCAACCACGCGAAGCAGTTCGACGGCCAACTCTCGTCTCCGGCATCCGATGCAGGTGCGCACCGGCCCCAGGTCGGAGGCCGAGGTCGCGGCCGATGCCGCTCCGGAAGCCGAAGTCTCGCGCTGGATCACGGCTCAGTCTACGTCACACGATTGCCTCGTCCGAACCACCGTTGGCGCATTCGTTCGGGCGCAGGCCCCTCGCCCGCGGCGAATCTCACTCAGGCTCAGAAAGAACTTCAATTCGGCAAGTAGGCCCGTGCGCGTGAGCGAGGCGGGCATCGAGCGTCAAGAGCGTCGCATCGAATGCCTCAGCTAGCGCCACGTACAACGCATCCCAGCCTCTAACCGATGCCCGTAACTGCCACGCGCGGTCCAACAACCACCGATGCCCGAAACGCTCGCCAGGCCAGTCACGAAGGTCGGCTACAGCTTGCCCCGCGGCGGTACCGTCCATCCGCCCTCGTAGGTACTGGGCGCGGATGACGCCGAGCACCTCCACATCGATGACATGCGGGGCCGCATGGTCGACATCCGCAGCGAGCCGGGCTGCGATTTCACCGGAGCGGGGTGTGTCGGCCACCACCTCGAACAGGCACGACGCATCAACGATCAGCATCCGGCCACTCGCCGCGCCACTCATCCAAAGTCGTCAACACCTCAGCCGTGGACACGGAGGACGGCCGTCGACCTGTTCGCGCAAGCCACTGCACAACTGACGGCCGGGCAGCCAGCCGGGCCGCCTCGCGGCGCAGAAGCTCCGGCACCGTGATGCCTTCCTCGCCGGCGCGGCGCACCAACGCGGCATACACCTGGTCGTCGATGTCACGAATTTGCACCGTCTTAGGCATATCTGCATCATATCATGCGTTTACGCATGAACGGTAAACATGTCAGGCCGTCGGCTGGCCTTGGGTGGCCTCGTTGTCGCTGCGGATGTCGATCCGCCATCCGGTCAGCCGGGCCGCCAACCTAGCGTTTTGCCCCTCCTTGCCGATCGCCAGCGACAGCTGGAAATCGGGGACGACGACGCGTGCGGCGCGGGCATTGGGGTCGATGACGCTGACCGACACCACCTTGGCGGGGCTCAGCGCGTTGGCTACGAAGCGCGCCGGGTCCTCGTCGTAGTCGATGATGTCAATCTTCTCGCCGGACAGTTCGCTCATCACGTTGCGCACCCGTTGGCCCATCGGGCCGATGCAGGCGCCCTTCGCGTTGAGCCCCGGCACTCGAGAGCGCACCGCGATCTTGGAGCGGTGGCCGGCCTCGCGGGCGACCGCGGCGATCTCGACCGAGCCGTCGGCGATTTCGGGCACCTCCAACGAGAAGAGCTTGCGGACCAGGTTCGGATGGGTCCGCGACAGCGTGATCAAGGGTTCGCGCGCCCCGCGACTTACGCCGACCACATAGCAGCGAAGACGCTCGCCGTGCTCGTAGCGTTCGCCGGGCACCTGCTCGGCGGCCGGGATCACGCCCTCGGAGCCTTTTGTCTCGCTGCCCATCCGCACGACGACGAGGCCGCGGGCGTTGGCGCGGGCGTCGCGCTGGATGACCCCGGCGACCACGTCGCCTTCCCGGGCCGAGAACTCGCCGTAGGTCTTTTCGTTCTCGGCGTCGCGAAGACGCTGCAGCATGACTTGGCGCGCGGTGGTGGCGGCGACGCGGCCGAACCCCTCGGGGGTGTCGTCCCACTCGCTGATGACGTTGCCGTCAACGTCGGTCTCCCGCGCGATGACAGTCACCTCGCCGGTCTTGCGGTCGATTTCGATCCGCGCCTCGGGCTGGTGCCCCTGGGTATGCCGGTAGGCGGTCAACAATGCCGACTTGATGATCTCCAGCGATTCGCCGACTGACATCCCTCGGTCGACCTCGATTGCGTGCAGCGCGGCCATATCGATGTTCATGTGACCACCCCCGCCAGTTCCAGTTCGCGCGGATTTGGCGGTGAGAACTCCACCTGCACAACGGCTTTGACAATGTCGCCGAGCGGGATGTCACGAAGCGCCCACCCAGACTTATCGCGCAGCACCACGCGCAGCACGCCGTCGTCGGTGTCGCCGAGACGCCCGGTGACCGACGACCCGTCGGAAAGCGTGAGCTCGGCTTTGCGGCCACGAGCGCGACGGAAGTGCTTCTCGGAGGTGAGGGGGCGGTAGACGCCCGGTGAGCTGACCTCGAGCACGTAACTAGAAGCGGCGGCGCCATCCAAGTCGTCCAACAGTGCCGACGCTCGCCGGGACAGCGCGGCGATGGTGTCCAGGTCGAGCGGATCATCACCGTCGGCGATCACCGTGATCCGAGGCGGACGGGCCTTGGAGTCGACGATTACTTCCTCGATCTCGTAGCCAGCGCGCGCGAACTCGTCATCGAGTAGCTCGATCACCTGTTCCTGCGACGGCAGCCCCGTGGCCACGGCGAGCTCCTCATCTTGAGTTGTCCGGATCAAGCTCCGCAATGCGGAGCCAGCATCCAACGATACGCCAGAAGTGGCTCTCTACGCGGCGATCGAAAGTTCAGCAATCGTGCTTATCGTCGCCTCGGTCCTCGATTTCTGCACCACGGCTGTGGATCGGCTAGATCGACGACCATGGTGCAGAAATCGGCGCATGGCACTATGTCGCCATGCCCGGCGCCGCCCCACAGATCAGCCGTCGCCGCGTGCTTGTCGGGGCAGCCGCGCTTGCCGCGCTGGGTGCCTCTGCGTGTGGCAGCTCCCCCGAGCCGCCACAGCCCGACCCTCTTGAAGCCCAACTCGACTTAGCGCAGCGCGACAGCCAGATGGCGCACGCCGCCGCCACTGCGGCCGGCCCGTTCTACGCACCGCCGCTCAACGTCGTCGCCGACGAACGCGCCGCCCACGCGAAGGCGCTCTCGAAGGAGGTCGCCCGCGCGGCCGGCGAAACCGCCACGTCGTCGACAACATCACCTCCAACCACGGCCGCACCCGCGTTGCCGCCACCGTCACGAGAGGGCGTCATCGCGGCGCTGCGTGAGTCAGCCGACAGCGCAGCCAAATTGGCGGTGAATCTCGATGGTTACCGCGCTGGGCTGCTCGGCTCCATCGCCGCGGCGTGCACTGCATCGGTGACGGTCCCGCTGGCCATGAAGGAGCCGGCACAATGACGTCCCCGCAGCCAAGCCCCAGCAAGGCGCCCGAGTCGGCCGGGGACAAAGCGCTGGCCGAGGCGATTGCAGCCGAACACGCGACGATCTATGGCTACGGCTTCGTCTCCGCCCACTCCCTTCCTGACCTCAACGAGATGATCTCGGATTCCCTGGCTGAACACCGTGCCCGACGGGAGGCCGCGATCGCGATGCTTGCCTCGCGTGAGGTGGCCGCACCGATCGCCGCAGTGGGCTACCAACTGCCGATCCCCGTCAACAACTGGAGAGACGCGGCCACCCTGGCGGTCAGGATGGAAACCGATGACGAGGCCGCCTGGCGTGCCGTGTTGGAGCAGGCGGAATCGTCACAGGACCGGGCCTTCGCGGTGACGGCGCTCACGCAGGCCGCAGTGCGCGCCGCGCGCTGGCGACAGGTGCTGGGGACGTGGCCGTTGACGTCGCCGTTCCCCGGGGGCGGCGAATAACCCTCACCCAGAAAGGGTGTCGGCGATCTGCGTCGCCGCGGAATCGACGGGCACTTCGCGGGTTTCGCCACCGAACCGGTTGCGCAGCTCCACAATTCCGTTGGCCCAGCCGCGGCCGACCACCACGATCCACGGCACACCCAACAGCTCGGCGTCCTTGAACTTCACCCCGGGCGAGGCCTGCCGGTCGTCGAGCAGCACGTCGACACCTAGCCGGTCCAGGTCGCGCGCCAACTGTGCCGCGCCGTCACGCGCGGCCGCGTCCTTGTTCGCGATCACCAGATGCACGTCGAACGGCGACACCGACGCCGGCCACCGCAGCCCGAGTTCGTCGTGATGCTGCTCGGCGATCACCGCGACCAGCCGCGACACCCCGACACCGTAGGAGCCCATCGTGAGCCGCACTGGCTTGCCGTCCTCGCCGAGAACGTCGACCGTGAACGCGTCGGTGTACTTGCGGCCAAGTTGGAAGATATGACCGATCTCGATGCCGCGCGCCGATACCAGCGGCCCGGCGCCGTCGGGTGACATGTCGCCATCGCGCACCTCGGCGGCCTCGATCGTGCCGTCGGGAAGGAAGTCGCGACCGGCGACCAGCCCGACGACGTGCTTGCCCGGCGCGTCGGCCCCGGTGATCCAGCTGGTGCCGTCCACGACGCGGGGGTCGACGAGGAAGCGAATACCGTTCTTCGCCAATGCCTTTGGGCCGATGTAGCCTTTGACCAGGAAGGGGTACTTGGCGAAGTCGCCGTCGTCGAGCATCGCGTAGTCGGCCGGGTCGAGCGCGGCGCCCAGCCGCTTGTCGTCGATCTCCCGATCGCCGGGAATGCCCACCGCGAGAAGCTCCCAATCGCCGCCCGGCGGACGGACTTTCATCAGCACGTTCTTCAACGTGTCGGCGGCGGTGACGGTGCGGTCCAGAGCCGAATTCGCCCAGTCGACCAGCGTGCTGATGGTCGGTGTATCGGGTGTGTCGTGCACCACCGGCTCCGGAAGGTCGTCGAACGGCAACGGATTCGGCCGGGCGGTGAACACGGCCTCCACGTTGGCCGCGTAGCCGGATTCCGCGCAGCGAACGAAAGTGTCTTCGCCGATGGGGCTTTCGGCGAGGAACTCCTCCGATGCGCTACCGCCCATCGCCCCGGTTACCGCCGAGACGATCACGTACCGCACGCGCATCCGGTCGAACATCCGTTGATAGGCGTCGCGGTGCGCGTGGTACTGGGTTTTCAGCCCGGCGTCGTCGACGTCGAACGAGTACGAGTCCTTCATCACGAACTCGCGGCCGCGCAGGATGCCGGCGCGGGGCCTCGCCTCGTCGCGGTACTTCGTCTGGATTTGGTACAGCAGAAGCGGAAAGTCCTTGTAGGAGCTGTACTCCCCCTTCACCGTGAGTGTGAACAGCTCCTCGTGGGTGGGACCGAGCATGTAGTCGTTGCCGCGCCGGTCCTTCAGGCGAAACACCGCTTCGCCGTACTCGGTCCAGCGGTTCGTCGCCTCGTACGGCGCCCGGGGAAGCAGCGCGGGAAACAGAATCTCTTGTCCGCCAATGGCATTCATTTCCTCGCGGACGATGCTCTCGATCTTGCGCAGCACACGCAGACCCGGCGGCAGCCAGGTGTACAGGCCCGGCCCGATGGGCCGGATGTACCCCCCGCGGATCAACAGCTTGTGGCTGGGCACCTCGGCGTCGGCGGGGTCCTCGCGCAGCGTGCGCAGGAACAGCTCGGACATGCGGGTGATCACAGCCGACAACCCTATGCGATGGCCGGCCGCCAAGCGGACTTCAAGAATCCGTCGAGAATCCGAGGAGGCGGGTGCCCGAATCTCGTTTCAACCAACCACCCCGCCTCGGCGGGAAACGAGAAAAGGACACCACCAAATGAGCACCACCTTCACCGCCCGCATCAAGGACGCGGCCCGCGCCGCGTTAGTCGCCACCGCACTCACCGGCGCTGCGCTCGGCTTGGCCGGCACCGCCCATGCCGAGCTGTACGGCAACCCCGAGGAAGCGGCCGACTTCTGGCAGCACCAAGACTTCGACAACTGCGTGCTGATGGCGACCGCCGACATGATCGGCGAACTGCAAGGCGACATGATCTCCGAATTCGAGATCACCGCGACGGCCTCGATCACCCCCAGCGTGGTACATCCCGGGACGATCTACATCCCGCCCATCGGCTCCCTCGACGACCCCAACCAGGGGATGGGCACCGACCCCATCGACAGCCTGGTGCTGCTGGAGAAGTACGGCTTCAGCGGCAAGGTCGGCGGCGACCTCGCCGAAGAGGTGGACGAGGAATTCACCACCGAGACCGGGATGGACGCCCTCGCCCAGTACCTCGCCGACGGGCAAAAGGTCATGGCGATCGTCAATGCCCAGTTGATCTGGGGCGACACCGAGGGACCGTTCGACGAGCCCAACCACGCGCTCGTCGTCACCGGCATCGACACCGACGAGGGCGTCGTGCACCTCAACGACAGCGGCAATCCGGACGGCCGGGACTTCCAGATCGACATCGAGACGTTCGAGCAGGCCTGGGCTACCAGCGGTCAGAGCATCGTTGTCTCGGACCAGACGTCCTAACCCAACACCGCACAAGGGCGGCCGGCTGCATACCAGCAGCCGGCCGCCTCTCGTTTTGGCACTAAAGCTCGCCGGCCTCCACGGCCTCACGCGTGTACTGCGCGGCCGCGATCTGCCGGGCGGAGAAGCCGATCCAGAACGCGCTGATGCCCACCAGGACTGCGACGGCCGCCACCCACAGCAGCGAGTAGGTGTAGCCGTGGTCCAGCGCAGTGAGCTGTGCGGGGGTCATGTCCCGCACCGATCCGGTGGTCCCGCCGAGATAAAGAGTGCGCGAGGTCTGGACGGCCTGGATGACGACGAGCACCAGCGGCCCGCCGAGGTTCTGCACCATCAGCGTGATCGCGGCGACGGGACCGATCTCGCGCGGGCCCACGTCGGCCAGCGCGCACAGCGGCAAGATCACCGAGATCACGCCGATCCCGAAGCCGCCGACGATGATCGGCACGAACAGGTCCGGGAAATAGGGAATGTTGCGGTTCAGCGTCGACCCGTACAGCATCGCGCCGAGCACGAACGAGCCACCGCCAATGATCAGCCACCGCGGAGCGATCAGCGGCGCCACCCGAGCCGCAGCCACGTTTCCCAGCCCGAGCGCCACTGCGAACGGGATGAACGAGATGCCGGCACGCAACGCGGAGTACCCGAGCACGACCTGCACGTACAGCCCGATCATCACGGTCAGCGTCAACAGCACGCCCCCGGCGAGAAACAGCGAGACGAACGTCATCACCCGGTTGCGGTCGGTGAACAGCGACAGCGGCACCAGCGGGTGATCTGCGGTGCGTTCCACCAGCAGAAACCCTCCGAACAGCAGGACGGTTGCCGCCGCCGCGCCGAAGATCCACGGATTGATCCAACCCAGTGGCGGCCCCTGCGTGAAGATCAGGACCGCCGTCGTGCAGGCCAGCGTCGCCAGCACCGCGCCGGTGGCGTCGAGCCGCAGCCGTTCGCGGTGCGTCTCCCGCAGCCGGGTCATCGCGATCGCGATGATCACGATGCCGATCGGCACGTTGATCAGAAACGCCAGCCGCCACGAGATCACCGTGAACGCGCCGCCGAGAACCAAGCCGAGCACCGAGCCGATACCCATCATTCCCGCCGACACCGCCATCGCCTGGTTGCGGGCGTGCCCGACGGCGTACGTCGACGCGATCAGCGCCAGCCCCGTCGGCGCCGCGACCGCGGCGCCGATGCCCTGCACGGCCCGAGCGGCGATCAACATGGCCGGATCGAACGCCACGCCGCAGACCAGCGACGCCGCCGTGAACACGCCGACGCCGGCGATGAACGCGCGCTTGTGCCCCACTGCGTCACCGACGCGCCCCCCGAGCAGCAGCAGCCCGCCGAAGGTCAGCACGTATGCGGTGATCACCCAGCTCTTGGCCGCGTCGGACATGCCCAAGTCGGCCTGCATGCGCGGCAGCGCGACCACGACGATCGTGCCGTCGAGCGTCGACATCAACTGCATGCCGGTGATCGCGACGATCGCGATCCCGACGACGCTGGAAGCCAACGGCCTCGACGACCGTTGGGTGCGCCGCGCCGCGAACATGGCTGCCTACCCTACCGAGGGGTAACTGAGCCCCGCTCGACGTCGGGCTAGAGCTCTCCGGCGCTGAATGTCGAGCTAAAGCTCTCCGGCGCTGAATGTCGAGCTAAAGCTCTCCGGCGTCCAGCGCGTCCTTGACTTCTTGCGCGTGTGCGACCTGCTGCGAGGTGTATCCGATGAACAGCGCAGCGGCGCCGACCAGCACGGCCACCGCGGCCACCCACAGCAGTCCGTAGGTGTAGCCCTGGTCGAGCGCATGCAGCTGGGCGGCGTTCATGTTCTTGACCGGGCCCGTCGTGCCACCTAGGTACAGCGTGCGCGACGTGATGACGGCCTGGACCACAGCCAGCACCACCGGGCCGCCGAGGTTCTGTGCCATCAGCGCGATCGCCGACACCGGTCCGATCCGGTCGAACCCGACTCCTGCGATGGCCGACACAGTCAGCGGGACCACGATCATCCCGATGCCGAACCCGCCTACCGTGATCGGAAGCACCAGGTTAGGGAAGTACGGGATACCGCCGTTGAGCGTCGAGCCGTAGATCATCGCGGCCAGCACCAGCACGCCGCCGCCCATCACCAGCATCCGCGGCGGGAACAGCGACACCAGATGCGACGACACGCCCAGCCCGATGCCCAGTGCGATCACGAACGGAATGAAGCCGACGCCGGCGCGCAGTGCGCTGTAGCCCATGATGTCCTGCACGTACAGGCCGATGAGCACGGTCAGCGTGAACATCACGCCGCCGGCGAGGAAGACCGCCGCGAACGTCGCAACCCGATTGCGGTCGCGGAACAGGTCTAACGGCACCAGCGGGTTCTCGGCGGTGCGCTCGGTGATCGCGAACGCACCGAGGAACACCACTGCCGCGAGGCCCGAGGCGAGGGTCACCGGAGACAGCCAGCCCTGCTCGGGGCCCATCGAGAAGCCGAACACGGCCGCGGTGCAGCCAAGCGTTGCCAGGATCGCGCCGGTGGCGTCGAGCTTGATCGGCTCGCGGTGGGTTTCCCTCAGCGTGGTGTAGGCCAGATAGAGCATCAACAGCCCGATCGGGACATTCACCAAGAACGCCAGCCGCCAGGACACCTCGGTCAGCGCGCCGCCGACGATCAGGCCCATCACCGACCCGATACCGGTCATCGCGGCGAAGATCGCCGTTGCGGTGTTGCGGGCCGGGCCTTTCGGGAACGTGGTCGCGATCAATGCGAGCGCGGTCGGCGATGCAATGGCCGCGCCGACGCCCTGCAGCAGCCGGGCGATGACCAACGTTGCCTCGTCCCAAGCGAGTCCGCACAGCACCGAGGCGATCGTGAACAGCGCGACGCCGGCGATGAACGTGCGCTTGCGGCCGATCGTGTCGCCGAGCCGGCCGCCTAGCAGCATCAGCCCGCCGAACGTCAGCACATAGGCGGTGATCACCCAGCTGCGGCCGGCATCGGACAGGTTCAACTCGTCCTGGATCCTCGGCAGAGCAACGATCGCGATCGTGCTGTCCATCGTGGCGAGCAGCTGCATGCCGCCGATGGCGACGACCGCGGCGATGAACCGCCGGGACGGCAACCACGCCGGACGGGACCAGCCGGTACGTTGCGAAACCTCGAGGGCGGCCTTATTGGCGCGATCCAGAGGGGTCCTCCGCTCCGCGTCATCGAGAGCCGTCATGGAGGGTTACCTTACAGTACTCTTACCGTTCCTTTAATTCCGCGAATCCCGCGACTGCTCCGATCACGATGATCGCGGGAGGTCGGACGCCCTCTTCCCGGATCTTCTTGGGCGCGTCAGCAAGCGTCGTGCGCACCGTGCGCTCGGCCGCCGTGGTGCCCTGTTGCACCACGAGAACCGGCGTTTCCGCAGGTCGACCGCCTTTGAGGAGCGCATCGGCGAACAGTTCGATCCGTTCGACGGCCATCATCAGCACGATGGTGCCCGACATCGCGGCCAGCGCATTCCAATTCACTAACGATTCCGGGTCGCCAGGGGCGACGTGCCCGCTGACCACAACAAACTCATGCGTGATCGACCGGTGTGTGACCGGAACGCCGGCCAACGCCGGCACCGCTATGGCGCTCGTCACACCCGGCACCACAGTCACGGGGACGCCCGCGCCGATGCACGCCAGCACCTCTTCGTAGCCGCGGGCGAACACGAACGGGTCGCCGCCCTTGAGGCGGACGACGAACTTACCCGCTTTGGCCCGCTCGATCAGCACGCCGTTGATGGCCTCCTGAGCCATCGCCCGGCCGTACGGGATTTTCGCGGCGTCGATCACCTCGACGTGCGGCGGCAGTTCGGCGAGCAACTCGGCCGGGGCGAGCCGGTCCGCCACGACCACGTCAGCGTGGGCCAACAGCCGTCGGCCGCGCACGGTGATCAGTTCGGGATCGCCGGGTCCGCCGCCGACGAGGGCGACACCGCTGTGCGTCACCTCCGGCGTCTCCGCAGCGATGATGCCCTGCTGCAATGCTTCGTGAATCGCCGACCTGATGGCGGCGGAGCGTCGATGCTCCCCGCCCGCCAGCACGCCGACGGCGAGGCCCTCGTATTCGAAAGACGCCGGGGTGACGGCAGTTCCTTCCCGGGCGATGTCGGCGCGCACGCAGAAGACGTGACGCGCTTCGGCTTCGGCGACGACCGCGGCGTTGATGTCCGGTTCGTCGGTCGCCGCGATCGCGTACCAGGCCCCGTCGAGGTCGCCGTCGCGATACTCTCTGAGCTCCAACGAGATTCCGCTCATCGCTTCGACAGCCGGGGTCGCGGACCGGGTGATGACGTGCACGTCGGCGCCGCTGGCGATGAGCAGCGGTAGGCGGCGCTGCGCGACGCTGCCGCCACCGACCACGACGACCTTCTTGCCGCCCAGCCGCAGCCCGACCAGATACGGGTTCTCGGTCACCCGGCGAGCCTAGAGGCCGCGGCGTGGGCGACGAAGCGCGCCACCGCCTCCGGCGAGGCAGCCGGATGAGTGTGCAGATAGGAGCCGTGCACGCCGTTGTGCACGGCACCGTCGCGGACTGCGATCTCGTGGCCTTTGTACACCCAGGCCGGCGGGTAGCTGTCGGTGAATTCAACTGTGGTGCGGTGGAATTCATGCCCAGTTGTGCGTTCGCCCGCGGCATGGATGGACGAGTCGGTGACCGCGACGGCGTCGCGGTAGCCGAGCGTCAGGTGGTCGGTGAACCGCGCCGAACCTGACAGCACGCCGCACATCGGGTGACCGTCGAGTTCGTCGACCAGATAGGTCAGGCCCGCGCATTCCGCATGTACCGGCGCGCCGCTCGCGGCAAGGTCGCGAATCTGTTGGCGTGCAACGTCGTTGGCAGCGAGCTCGGCGGCGAACTGCTCGGGAAATCCTCCCGGCAGGACGAGCGCGTCGGCGCCTGCCGGCAGCGGATCGGTGAGCGGGTCGAACGCCACGACGTCCGCACCGGCCGCCTGCAGCAGCTCGACGTGTTCGGCATAACCGAATGTGAACGCCTTGCCTCCCGCGATCGCGACAGTCACCGGCGCTGTCGCGCTGT
>DASWBF010000501.1:0-4704 GCA_036390735.1 Mycobacterium sp.
GATACTCAAGAGTCATGACTGGCTACGGCGATGGTGTGCTGTCGGATGCCCGCATCGCGGCGATGTCGCCCGCTGAACGCCGCGACTTGATTCAGCGGCTGCAGCGTCCGCTTGACGAAGTGTTTCCACCACCGATCGCGAGACCCATGCGGCGGAACCGGTTGACCTTGATGGTGGGCGGCGCTATCGGGTTGATCCCGTGGATGGTCTACCTCGGCTTCACCCTGCCCGCGAATTATGTCGCCCATAACTGGCCGGCGACGTGGATCGGCTTCGACTGTGTGCTAATCGCGTTCATGGCCGTCACCGCGGTGCTGGGCTGGCTGCGCCGGCAGCTGGTGCTGCTCCCCGCATTCACGACAGGGGTTCTGCTGATCTGTGATGCCTGGTTCGACATCATGACCGCCGGCCCGGGCCAAATTTGGGTGTCGGTGTTGACCGCCGCCCTCGGCAACCTGCCGCTCGCGATGATCATGATCACCGGCGCAGTGCGAATTTTGCGGCTGACAGCGACACGGCTCTGGTTTCTCGACCCCGGGACGCCGTCGTGGCGCCTGCCGTTGGTGCCGTAACCGGGCAGGGCCTCGGCAAAGTCGCATTTCAGCAGCTCATCAGTAGTTTGATGGGCCGGTGATGGTCGCGGGCGTGGTGTCGCAGTGCGGCGGCGATGTTGTCGTGGCCGGTGAGTCGGAGCAGGCCGATCACGGTGTTACTTGTTGACTGAACTTCGACACGCGTTTGCCCAGCTTGACGGGCGATTGTCGGTGTGTTGGTTATCGTCCGCCTCATGGTTGAACATGACGAGCGCGTCCGGGATCTGGCCGGGTTGACGGTGCCGTTGACTGGCTCGCTGGAGGACACGGGCGATGCGTGGCTGCCGTATCGTCTGGTCGACCCGGTCGGTGAGCCGGTGGAGGCGGTGTCGGCGTACTTCCGTGACCTGCAGGCGATCGGCCGGTCGACGGCGACGATCCGCTCCTACGGTTTGGACCTACTGCGCTGGTTTCGGTTCCTGTGGGCGATCGGGATCGCGTGGAACCGGGCCACCCGGGTAGAATCACGCGACTTCTGCCGCTGGATGCTGGTGGCGGGCAAGCCTTCTCGCCCGCACTGGCGGCGACCGCGGGAGATACCTGAGCGGGCTGGGGTGGTGGCGTACGCGCCGTCGGTGCGTGCGCACGCCGAAACGGTGCTGCGCAGCTTCTACGGCTTTCACCTGGAGGCGGGCACCGGGCCGATCGTCAATCCGTTCCCGCTGGCCCGCCCGCGCGCCGGCCGGGCCCACCCGCACCACAATCCGATGGAGCCCTACCGCAACGAGCGGGCCGGGTTGTATCGGCCGCGGGTGCCGTCGCGGATCCCGCGCAGCGTGCCGGATGCTGAGTTCAACGAGATTTTCGCCCGGCTGCCCTCGCACCGGGATCGGGCATTGGTCGCGTTCTACGTGTCCACCGGTGCTCGGGCCTCGGAGTTATTATCGGTCACCCAAGGTGGCGTCGATCCGGGGCGGCAGCTGATCACGGTGACCCGCAAGGGAACTCGCGAGACTCAGGAGCTACCGGCGTCGTCGGACGCGTTCGTGTGGCTGCGGCTCTACCAGCTGGAGATGGACGGGCTGATCCCGAGGGGGAAGCGGCAACCGTTGTGGTGGACTTCGCGACTGCCGTTGCGGCTGTTGACCTATCACGCTGCGCATCGCATGTTCGAGCGGGTTACCGAGCGGGCCGGCACGGCGGCGACGCTGCACTCGCTGCGGCATACCGCGGCCTACCGGATGGCCGAGGATCCGCGGCTCCCGTTGACCGATGTGCAGCTGGTGCTCGGCCACGCCCAGTTGACCACGACGCAGATCTATCTGACGCCTCGCCAGGAGGATGTGGTGCGTCGGGTGCTCGCCCATCACGACGAACAGACCCGGCAGGCCACCGCACGCAGCAGACCCGCCCCGGCGCCGGGATACCGGCCCGAGTCACTGGACGTGCTGTTCGGAGGCCATGGCTGATGACGATCGAGCTCGTCGAGCCCGCCGTGCGTGAGCCGATCCCGCCGGCGCCGGTGGACGATCCGGGCGATACCCGGTTCCCCGCGCGTGTGCCGGCCACGGCGTGGCCGGCGACCACCGCCGGCCGAGACGAGGTCACGGCCCGGCTGAGCCGCCCGCCGTTGGTGCTCGGCGGCGCCGCCAGCCAGAAGCATCGGTCGCGAGGGCTGGGGTTGCTGCTGGACTGGTTGAGCGACCAGCCGGGCGACAGCTGGCAGCAGCGGTGGTTGGCCAGCGGTGTCGACGCCGCCGCGGCGGACTGGCGACGGGTTCCCGCCGACTGGTTGCGCCGCCATGACCACGTCAACCCGGGCCGCCATGCCGCGATGTGCGCGGCGGTCGCGGTGGCGATCGCCGCAGACCTCGTCCGCCCGTCGCCGGCCTGGCTCGTCGCGGCCGGGACACGTTCGCTGGTCGTCGTGCACGACACAATGGAGGCCCGCGACCCGGACGGGTTCGCCCGCCTGCGTCGACTCTGCGACAGCGATCCCCTGGTGTCTGCGCGGGGACGTGATCACACCCTGCATCGCGCTGCTCTGATCGTCGCCGCCAAGGGCGGCATGCTGGGCGAGATCACCATCGGCGACGTGCTGGAACTGCTGGACACCGAGGCCCGTATCCACCGGCAGCCGAGGACCCATGGCGCCGACTTCTACCGGATGATGCGCTGCATCGGGGTATTCGGTCCCTCAACCCCGCACCGACTGGGTGAGCTGCGCTCCATCGGTCAGCGCACGCCGGAGGAACTGATCGACCGCTACCAGCTTGCCTGCCGACCGGTTCGCGACCTGCTGGTCGAGTACCTGAAGGAGCGGCAGCCGGGCATGGACTACAACAGCCTGCGCAAGCTGGCCGCCTGTCTGGGCAACATGTTCTGGAAGAACCTCGAGCGCCACCACCCCGGCATCGACAACCTGCACCTGCCCGCCGGCGTCGCCAAGGCGTGGAAGCAGCGCCTGCGCACCATGTCGAAGACCGTCGACACCGCCGACGAGAAGCACACCGTCACCGTCGAACGGGTCAGCTACCGGCAGTGTTTAACCCCGGTGCGGGCCTTCTACCTGGACCTGGCCCAGTGGGCACTCGAGGACCCCGCACGCTGGGCCCGATGGGTCGCGCCCTGCCCGGTCAACGATGAGGAGATCAATCAACGCAAACTGGCGCGGCACCGTAAGGCACGCATGGATACCCGCACCCGTGAACGGCTGCCGGTGCTTCCCGAGCTAATCCGCAGCGTCGCCGAACAGCGCAGCGCAACGCAGGTCTCGCTGCGCGCCGCGCAACAGACTCGACCCGGGCAGAACTTCACCGCCGCCGGGCAGACCCTGACCCGAGCGAGCGTGACACGCACGACCGGCGAGCGGATCTGGGCCGACGACCCCGCCACCAGAAGACGACGAGACCTGACCACCGAAGAAGACCTCGCGTTCTGGGCCTGGGCCATGGTGGAAGTGTTGCGCGCCACCGGAATACGCGTCGAGGAACTCCTGGAGATCAGCCACCACAGTATGGTGCAGTACCGGCTGCCCACCACCGGCGAACTGGTGCCACTCCTGCAGATCGCCCCGTCCAAGACCGACGCCGAACGGCTCCTCGTGATCAGCCCCGAACTCGCCGATGTGCTGTCGGCCATCATCGGCCGTATCCGCGGCGACGCCGCCGCCATCCCGCTTGTGCCCGCCTACGACCGACGAGAATGCGTGTGGCAGGCGCCCACGCCGTGGCTGTTCCAGCGCCGGTTCGGCGGCGAACAGCGCAGAATGTCCGACGGTGCGGTCCGCAACATCCTCGCTACCGCTCTCGCCCACACCGGCCTCACCGACCGTGAGGGCGGCCCGCTGCGCTTCACACCGCACGACTTCCGCCGGATCTTCATCACCGACACCATCATGAGCGGTCTGCCGCCGCACATCGCGCAGATCATCGCCGGGCATCGCGACATCAACGTCACCCTCGGCTACAAGGCCGTCTACCCCGACGAAGCCGTCCAGGCCCACCTTGCGTTCCTCGCCCGCCGTCGCGCACTGCGTCCCTCCGAGGAGTACCGCGTCCCCACCGACGATGAATGGGCCCAGTTCCTCGGTCACTTCGAACGACGCAAGGTCTCCATCGGCACCTGCGGCCGCGCGTCCGGAACGCCCTGCATTCATGAACATGCTTGTGTCCGTTGCGCATTGTTATGGCCGGACCCCTCGCAACGGGACCGATTACATGAGATCCGCGACAACTTGATCGCTCGTATCGCCGACGCCGAGCACGAAGGCTGGCTCGGCGAGGTCGAAGGTCTGCGGGTCAGCCTCGCCGGTGCGGAGGACAAGCTCGCCCAGATCGACCGGCGGACCGCGACGACCACCGAACTCGGCATACCCTCGCTACCAACAAAGCCGTGAATGCAACGAACGGATCATCAAGCGGCACCATCGAGTTCAGAGAATGCGCAGCGTGGCCATGACCTGGGGGCCGGCGCCGGTTCTGATCTGCGAATGATCCTCTGCGTAGGTGACATCGCGGACCCAGTGCAGCCGATTCTCGATGTGCCAGTGGCCGCGCAGCCAGTCGGCGATGTGGCCGGGCTGGGCGTGGGTGGCCGAGAGCGAGGCGTAGACGACTTCGGTGTGGCGTGTGCGGTTGTTGGCGTTGGTGACGGTGCGGGTCAGTTGCAG
>DASWBF010000502.1:0-13180 GCA_036390735.1 Mycobacterium sp.
CCGCCCGTCCCACGTCTCCTTGCCCAGCGTCTCGGCCGAGAACGGATCGACCCGGTACAGGTCGCCGCACTGGTAGAAGCTCGTCAACGCGGTGCCGCGGTGCACGATCACGTCGGTGCTCGACGCGTCCTTCATCCGCCCGCGCGCGCCCCACCCGTCGCGTTCGGCCAGCTTCGGCGGCTCCGCCAGCCCCGCCCACAGGGGCCGGCCCGCTTCATTCTCGGCGAGAAAGCCCTCGGTGCGGATAAAGCGGTTGCGGTAGAACGCTTTTCCATCCCGGAAGCCGACGACGTGAATCATCCCATCGCCATCGAACGGGTGATAGAACTTCAGCGCCGAATACAGCGGATTCTCGGTGTTGCGCAGGTACACCCCGTCGAGGTCGCTCGGGACTTCGCCCTCGACGGTCGGCAGATCGTCGGCCCGCCACTCCGTCGTCTGCGGCCGCCACGGCCCAGTCCGGTACGGGTGGTCGTCGTCCTCCCGCAGCGTCGACAAGAACTTGCCAACAACCTCAACGTCCATCACCGGCCCCCACCACGAAACTGACTGCCGTTGCCGTGCTTCCGCCGATGTTGAGTGTGCCGAACGTGCGCGCGCCGTCGATCTGGTAGTCACCCGCGGAGTCGCTGACCTGTCGGGCCGCGTCGACGAGCATCCGCACGCCCGACGCCCCGACGGGATGACCGCCGCCGATCAGCCCGCCACTCGGGTTGATCGGCAACCGCCCGCCGATAGTGATGTCGCCGCTCTCGACCGCCTGCCACGACTGGCCCGGCGGTGTCAACCCGATGTGGTCGATCGCCAGATACTCGCTGGGCGTGAAGCAGTCGTGCACCTCGAACCCGTCCACGTCGTCCAGCGTCACCCCGGCCCGGTCGAACGCATCCTGCACGGTCGTCCGCAAATGGGGCAGCACGTACGGGCTTTCGGCGGACCGGTCCAGCTTCTGCCGCAAACCAAGTCCCACAGTCCTGTGCCCCCACCCCAGAATCCGCGCCACCGGCCGAACGTCCGGATGCGCCCGCAGATACTCGTCGGATACCAGCACCACGCCCGCGCCGCCGTCGGTGACCTGGCTGCAGTCGAACCGGTGCAACCGGCCTTCGATAACCGGGTTCGCCTCGGCCACAGCGAGATCCGGCACCTGCCAGTCGCGGGTTTGCGCGTTGGGGTTCTTGCGCGCGTTCGCGAAGTTCAGCTCCGCGATCGCCCGCAGGTACGCGTCGTCCAGACCGTACCGGCGGTCGTATTCGTCGGCGATGTCGCTGAACATGAACGGCCACATGAACTTTGCGCCGTCGCCCTCATGCCCGATCCACGCCGCGGCACCGAGATAACGCGTCGCGGTGTCCCCCGGCACCGTCTTTTCCAGCTCGACACCGACGACCAGCGCGCTCGCGTAGGCCCCCGAGCGCAGGTCTGCGATCGCGGCGAGCGCCGCCGCGCTGCCCGACGCGCACGCCGCCTCGTGTCGGATCGCGGGAACGCCCCACAGATCGGCACAGACGGTCGCGGGCATCGCGCCCAGGTGCCCCTGACCCGTGAATAGCTCACCGAACGCGTTGCCGACGTGCACCACCCCGATGTCTTCGGCGCCGACGCGAGCCGACTCGAGCGTGTGCCGCACCACCTCGCCAGTCAGATCAGCAAAGTCCAGGCCTTCCCGGCTGAAATTGCGCGCGAAGTCCGTCTGGTAGCCGCCGAGCAGCCACACCGCTGACGTGGTCATGGCCGTAGGCTACTCCGCTGTGGCACTTGCGATGGCACGGCTCCTCCCCCTGCTCTGCGTGCTGCTCGTCGGCTGCGGCGCACCGCTGACCGCGCCGCCGACCGCGTCCCCCGACAAGGCCAAGGCCGAGGCCGTGCTGAAGATCGTGCGCGACACGATGGCTGAGCGTCACCTCAAGGCGGTCATCGTCCGCGTCACCGTCGGCGGCAAGGAAGTGCTGACCCAAGCTGTCGGCGATTCCATGACGGGCGTGCCGGCGACTCCGCAGATGCACTTCCGCAACGGCGCGGTCGCGATCTCGTACGTGTCCACGCTGCTGCTGAAACTCGTCGACGAGAAGAAGGTCCGCCTCGACGACAAGCTGTCGAGGTGGCTGCCCGACATCCCCAATGCCGACCGGGTCACGCTGGGTCAGCTGGCGCAGATGACGTCCGGATATCCGGACTACGTGCTCGGCAACGAGGCGTTCAGTGCGGCGCTGTACGCCGACCCGTTCAAGCAGTGGACCACCGACCAGCTTCTGGCGCAGGTGCTTTCGCGGCCACTGCTCTACCCCCCGGGCACCAACTGGAACTACGCCCACACCAACTACCTTCTGCTGGGGCTGGCGCTGGAGAAGCTGACTGGCGAAGACATGCCAAAGCTGTTGAGCGACAAGGTTCTCAAGCCGCTCGGTCTCTCCCAGACCGCCAACTCCGACACGCCCGAGATCCCGTCGCCGGTGTTGCACGCGTTCTCGGCCGAGCGGGGAAAGTACGAGGAGACCACGTTCTGGAACCCGTCGTGGACGATCACCCACGGCGCGATCCAGACCACCAACATCTACGACCTCGAGGCCACCGCGCGCGGCATCGGGTCCGGGCGGCTGCTGTCGCCCGAATCGTACAAGCAGATGGTGTCGACGGACCTGCGCGGCAAGACCCGGGCCCAGCCAGGCTGCCCGACATGCGCTGAGCAGAACGACATCTACACCTACGGGCTGGGCGTCGTGATCTCCGGGAACTGGCTGCTGCAGAACCCGATGTTCGCCGGGTACGCCGGCGTGGAGGCGTACCTGCCGTCGCAGAAGATGGCGCTCGCCGTCGTCACCACCTTCACCGAACAGGCCTTCGACGCGCAAGGGAACTACGACAACGAGGCCGACACGTTGTTCCGCAGGATCGGTGCCGAGCTCGCGCCCGGCGACGCGCCACCGCACCCGCCCGCGAAATAGGTCGCCGTGACGCGCAAGGTCTTGTTCATCGTCAACGATCCGGTGGCCACCGAGGCATTGCTCGGAGAAGCGTTCGCCGACAACGGCTTCGACGCCGACACGTCCGGGGTGGTGCCCTGGACGCGGGTCGACGATCCCGCGGTGGAGGTAACCTTCCCCGACCCCGCGGGCTACGACGTCATCGTGCCGCTGGGTGCGCGCTGGCCGGTCTACGACGACGCGCTGCGCCGCACCTGGGTGGGCGCCGAGATGCGACTGCTGTGCGACGCGCACGACGCCGGGGTGGCGGTGCTCGGCGTGTGCTTCGGCGGTCAGCTGCTCGCCACTGCGCACGGTGGATCGGTAACCCGTTCGGGTGCACCCGAACTCGGCTGGTTCGAGCTCGACACCGACGACCCCGCGCTGGTGCCGCCCGGCCCGTGGTTTCAGTGGCATTTCGATAGCTGGACCCTGCCTACCGGCGCAACTGAGATCTCGCGAAACGCTCAGGGGTCGCAGGCGTTCCTGCTCGGCCGCAGTCTGGCGCTTCAGTTCCACCCGGAGTTGGATGGAGCGCTGTTGTCACGCTGGATCGCCGACGACCGCGACCGCGACATCGAGACCCTGGGCATCGACGAAAACGAATTGATCGCGCGCACAGCCGAACTCGAGGACGATGCGCGGCGCCGTGTGCACCAGCTGGTGCGCGGGTTCATCGCCCGAGTTGGTGGCTGAGCGCGTCCGTGACGCTGGGCTGCCTGAACCGGTGGCCCAGGTCGAGCAGGCGGTCGGGCGTCACCCGCTGGTTGGCCTCGGCGAGTTCCTTGATGAAAGGCACCGGCAGCAGCGCCGGGCGATGCAACACCCCCGCCAGCGCCTTGGTGTACTCGTTGTTCTGAACAGGCTGTGGTGCAACAGCATTCACCGGACCGACGAGTCTGTCGTCCCACAACGCCGGTGATAGACGTCCACCAGGTCATCGATGCCGATCCACGACAGCCATTGCCGGCCACTGCCGAGCCGGCCCCCCAGTCCCGCGGCGAACAGCGGGCGCAGCAGCCGCAACGTCCCGCCCCTGGCGGCCTGCACGATGCCGGTGCGCACGGCGACGACACGCAGCCCCACATCCTCGGCGGGAGCCGTCGCGGCCTCCCAGTCCGCGACGACGTCGGCGAGAAATCCGTCACCGCGCGCGCTGTGCTCGGTCAGCACGTCGTCGCCGCGGTCGAACCCGTAGTAGCCGATGGCCGAGGCGGTGACGAACACCGACGGTCCGCCGTCGGCGTCGGCCGCGGCCTTCGCCAGCCGCCGCGTCGGCTCGATCCGGCTGTCGCGGATGTCCCGCTTGTGCGCGGAGGTGAACCGCCCCGCGATCGACGCGCCCGCGAGGTGGATGACCGCGTCGACGCCGCTGAGCAGATCGGCCGCGGGGTTGGCCGGGTCCCAGTATCGCTCGTCGCCGCCGCGGGGAAGCCGTCTGACCAGCCGGATCACCCGGTGACCGGCACTGGTCAGAAACGCCGACAGCGCAGAGCCGACCAGGCCCGAGGCGCCGCTGATCGCGACCACTAATGCCCCGGCCCCGGCCTCGGCCGCCCTGCGGTGTGCGGCCAGGTCGTCGGCCAGCTGGCGGTGCCGGTAGACGAACATCGACCGCAGCAGCGCAGCGGGCACCGGGGTGTCGACGTGGTCGCGCACCCTGGTCTTGCCCGGAGCGGCGTAGCTGAACTCGTGGGTGTGCCGCCACCCCCCGATCCGGAGCTCGTCGACAAACCGGCGGCCCGCCACGAAACCCGACGGGTCGTGCCGGGCGACCCAGCGCAGGCCTGCAGGCAACCCCAACACCGCGCGCCCGTCGGCCAGCGAGTCGGCTTCCGCAATCACCGTGAGCGGTTGCCACGGCGGCACCAGCCGCGGCATCGCGCCCGGCCGGGCATGCCAATCGAAGACGTCTGATTGCGGCTGCGGGATCACACTCGAGTACTCGATGCCCATATCGGGGATTCGATGCCGATCGGTCTGCGGATTGGAGGACACTGGGACGGTATGCGAGGGGGCACGTTCGCCGACCGCCGGGAGGCCGGCCGGGTCCTCGCCGACGCACTTGCCGCCTATCGCGGCGCTCCCGGCCTGCTGGTGCTCGGGTTACCGCGCGGAGGTGTGCCCGTCGCGTGGGAGGTGGCCGCCGCGCTGCGCGCGCCGCTGGACGTCTTCGTCGTCCGCAAGCTCGGCGCGCCGCGCTGGGAGGAACTGGCCGTGGGAGCGCTCGCGAGCGGCGGCCTGGTAGTCCTCAACGACGACGTGGTGCGCAGCCTGCGGATCAGCGACGAGCAGCTTCAGCGGGTGATCGACAAGGAAGCCGCTGAGTTGTCCCGTCGCGAGGACGCCTACCGCGGCGGGCGGCCACCGATCGAACCGGCCGGCAAGACGGTGATCCTGGTCGACGACGGAATCGCCACAGGGGCAAGCATGCTGGCGGCGACCCGGGCCATCCGCGCGGCCGGCCCGGCGAAAATCGTGGTCGCGGTCCCGGTGGCGCCGCCGTCGGCGTGCCGCCAGCTCGCTGATGCCGCCGACAACGTCGTGTGCGTCCAGGTGCCCCCGTCGTTCCTGGCGGTCGGCGAGTACTACCGCGACTTCCGCCAGACCTCAGACGACGAGGTGCGAGAGCTGCTGGCCACCCCGACGCGCTGAGGTCAGCGCTCGGCGGGATTCTCTTCGGTTGACTCGGGGTCCGCCGACTCGGTTTGGTCCGCCTGCTCGCTGAGCGAGGGCTGTTCTTCGTCGGGATACTCGGCGTCGAACTCCTCGTCGTCCCGGTCATCTTCGGGCGACTCAGCCGCGGGGGCGGCGTCGCGTTTCTGCCGCTCCCGCAACGCATCGACGATCAACAGGATCACGCCGAACACGCTGGCGCCGATGCACACCCACGCGATGATCTCGTTGCTGGTGACCACTGCGGTCACGAGCGCGGCGAGGCCGATCACGGCCATCACCAGTGCAACGATCAGCATGATCAGCCCCGGCTAGTTGTTACCCCGGCTGAATTGGTTGAATGCCGCGCCCTCGGCGTTGGCGCTGGAATCGACGGGGGCGGCGGATCCGCGCTGGCCCAGCTCTTCGAGCTGCGATTCGAGGTAGGTCTTCAGCCGCGTGCGGTATTCACGCTCGAACGTCCGCAGCTGCTCGAGGCGTCCCTCCAGCACCGTGCGCTGCTGGTTGATGGTGCCCATGATCTCGGTGTGCTTGCGCTCGGCGTCGGCCTGCAGCGCGTCGGCCTTCTCCTGGGCTTGGCGCAGCTGCGTCTCCGAACGCATCTGCGCGTCGCCGAGCATCGCGTCGGCACGCTGGCGCGCCTCGGCGACCGTGGTGTCCGCGGTGTGCCGCGCCTCGGACAGGATCGAGTCGGCGTTCGCCCGCGCGTCGGCGAGCAGCTTGTCGGCCTCGGCCTTGGCGGTGCCGGTGAGCCGGTCGGCGGTGTCCTGCGCCAGCGCCAGCACTCGCGCGGCCTTCAGGGGCGACTCTTCGTCGATGGGACCCGCGGGCTCCGGCTGCGGTGGCGCAGGCGGCGGCGCCTCGTAGACGGGCTGCTGTGGCGGCTCGGGCGGCTGCTCGTACATCGGCATGGCCTGACTGGTAGCGACGCCGCTGCCGGATCGTGCGCCCGCCAGCTCCTGATCGAGCTCTGCGACGCGCTGCCGCAGATCGGTGTTTTCCTCGATCAGTCGAGTAAGCTCGGCTTCAACAAGATCGAGGAATGCATCGACCTCGTCCTCGTTGTAGCCGCGTTTACCAATAGGCGGCTTGCTGAACGCGACGTTATGGACGTCGGCGGGAGTTAGCGGCATTTTCTGCCCCCTCAAGTTCTGGACGGTCGAAGCTGATCTAGGAGTGTAACCGTGGTCGTAGCCCGGACTGTAACTGGCGTCCATCCTGTCACATCAGACCCGCCGGTTGCAGGCGAGCATAATAAATAAGAGGTTATTTCAATCTCGTCGGATCAGTTTGGCCTACGCACCAGCGTTGAGTAGCGAAGTCCAGCCGATGAACACCACCAGCAGCAGCACCATGATCGAAAGGTCGAACCGGATCGAACCGACCGTCAGCTGAGGGATGAGGCGGCGCAACAACTTAACCGGTGGGTCGGTGAGCGTCATGATGATTTCGAGTATCACCACCGTGGCCCCTTTGGGCCGCCAGTCCCGGCTAAACGAGCGAATGAATTCGATGACCACTCGGGCGATGAGCAGCAGCCAGAAAACGAACAGCACCAAGCCCAGAATTTCGAACAGCAGCCGCAACTGGCCTGACCTCACTAGAGACGTAGACGACAACCCCCGGGGGGCGCTGCCAGCCTACCGTCGCATCACTGGTAGGCGTAAAAGCCGGCTTCAGCGATGCGGCGGCGCTCCTCGGCGGTGACGTCGATGTCGGCGGGCGACAGCAGGAACACCTTGGTGGCGACCTTGTCGAACGAGCCGCGCAGCGCGAAGGCCAGCCCGGCGGCAAAATCCACCAGCCGCTTGGCGTCGGCGTTGTCCATCGTGACCAGGTCGATGATCACCGGCGTGCCGTCGCGGAAGCGCTCACCGATGGTGCGGGCCTCGCTGTAGTCCTTCGGACGCAGCGTGGTGATCTTGGACAGCGGGCTGCCCTCCTCGAACAGCATCGCCATCCGGCGCGGGTCCATCGCCAACGCGCCGCGGGTGGCGCCCCGCAACGAGCCGAACCGTGACGACGGCGGACGCTCGTAGTCACGTGGACGGAACCGCGGTTCGTCGTAGCCACCGCGGTAACCGGGTGGGTAGTCGTCGGGGTCGCGATCGTCGTATTCGCGATCCCGGCCCTCGTAGCGGCGGCCGTATCCGTCGTCGGCGAAGCGATCGCCCTGGGACCGGCGGGAGTAGCCGCGTCCGCGCTCGTCGTCGTCGTAGTACTCGTCGTCGTAGTCCTCCATCGGCGCCATGCCGAAGTAGGCCTTGACCTTGTGCAACGTACTCATCGGTGACCCTTTCGGGAGGCTCGTTCTTGATGACTACTTGATGAAGATGTGACAGGAGTGACTACTCAGGGAGACGTTAGCGGTCGTGGCCCCAACAACGCGGTACCGACACGCACACAGGTCGACCCATGTTTGACAGCGGCCTCTAGGTCGGCGGACATCCCCGCCGACAATCGGGTCGCGTCGCGATGTCTGCTCAGTACCCGCAGATGTTCGTTTTCTAACTTTGCGAACGCCTCATCGGGGTTGGAGTCCAGCGGTGGAATAGCCATCAGCCCGACGAGCGACAGGCTGTTTGCGCTGGCGACCGCGTCGCACACCTCGTCCACCAACTCCGGTCTGCGCGCGTCCACACCGCCCCGCGTCGGGTCCCCGTCGATGCTGACCTGTACGAACACCTCGAGCGGATCGCGGCGCTGGCCAGTTCCCAACGCGGCGGCGACGGCGCGGCCCAGCGCGGCGACCAGTCGCGTGCTGTCGACGGAATGGGCGGCGTACGCCCACTTGGCGATTGACCGCGCCTTGTTCCGCTGAATGTGTCCGACCATGTGCCAGCGCAGCGATTCGCCGACGAGCGTGGCCACCTCGGCGGATTTCGCGGCGGCTTCTTGTTCGCGGGATTCGCCAACAGAACGGCAGCCGAGCTTGGACAAAATTGCGACATCGGAAGCCGGGAAGAACTTCGTAACGGGTAGCAGCTCAATTTCTGCCGCATTGCGGCCGGCTGCGGCGGCCGCATCGGCAATTCGGCGTTGCACCGCAGCCAAAGAAGCGGCCAATTGCTTTTCGCGCCGCTTCAACCGATGCTCTTCGCGCAAGCGCTCATCGCAACTCCATCCAGATCAGCGAGGCCAACCGACCGGTCGGCGCGTCGCGGCGGTGGCTGAACAGGCTCGGGTCCTCGACGGTGCAGCGCGGGTCGGCGTCGACGGCTGTGACGCCCAAATCGGTTAGCTGACGGGCGATTCCGGCCCGCAGGTCCAGCGCCGCGGTGCCTTGGCAGCTGGTGGTCCGGCTACCCGGCAACGCCGTCTCGACCTCGGCCGCCATCTCCTCGGGGACCTCGTAGTTCGGGCCGCTGACCGCCGGGCCGAGCAGCACCGACACGTCGTCGGGGTGCGCGCCCGCGGCCTGCATCGCTTCCAGCGTCCGCGCCACCACGCCACGCTGGGCGCCGACCCGGCCGGCGTGCACCGCCGCCACCACGCCCGCACGGGCATCGGCCATCAGCACCGGTACGCAGTCGGCCGTGATCACGGCGAGCGCCAGCCGCGGCGTCGTCGTCACCAACGCGTCGGTGCCCTCTACTGGGGTGGTGCGCGGGCCGTCCACCCTCTCGACCCGGTCGCCATGCACCTGGTTCATCCAGATCACGTGGTCCTCGTCGAGCCCGGTTGCCGCGGCCAGGCGCTTGCGGTTGGCCGCCACCGCTTCCGGCTCGTCGCCGACGTGGTCACCGAGGTTGAACGTGTCGAAGGGCGGCTTGGAGACGCCGCCGGCGCGAGTAGTGGTCACGCGCCGAATACGGTGCCCGATGTCGCCGACCCTGCGGCTCCGATCACCCACGCGGTCCAGTATCTAGCGGCGCATGAACGGCGGCACGTCCACGTCGTCGTCGTCATCGCCGCCGATGCGCACGCTCGAACCGTTGGTGTGCACGGGCACGCTGGCCGCATCGGCCGGCTCGAACAGCGTCGACGTCACCGTGCCAGCGCTTCCGGCCGCCACCTTGGCGCCCACGCCGACCACCCGCTTGCTGCGGGCGCTGGTGGCATCGAAGCCGGCCGCGATCACGGTGACGCGCACCTCGTCGCCCAGCGAGTCGTCGATGACCGTGCCGAAGATGATGTTCGCGTCGGGATGCGCGGCCTCCTGCACCAGCGACGCGGCCTCGTTGATCTCGAACAGGCCCAGGTCGCTGCCGCCGGCGATCGACATCAGCACGCCCTGCGCGCCTTCCATCGACGCCTCCAGCAGCGGCGAGTTGATCGCGATCTCCGCGGCCTTCAGCGACCGGCCGTCACCGCGTGCCGAGCCGATGCCCATCAGCGCGGTGCCGGCACCGGACATGATGCTCTTGACGTCGGCGAAGTCGACGTTGATCAGTCCGGGCGTGGTGATCAGATCGGTGATGCCCTGCACGCCGTTGAGCAGCACCTCGTCGGCGCTGCGGAACGCGTCCATCAGCGATACCGCGGCGTCACCCATCTGCAGCAGCCGGTCGTTGGGGATCACGATCAGCGTGTCGCAGCTCTCGCGCAACGCGTTGATGCCGGCCTCGGCCTGGTCGCTGCGGCGCTTGCCCTCGAACGAGAACGGCCGGGTGACCACCCCGATGGTCAGCGCGCCGAGCTTGCGGGCGATGGTGGCGACGACGGGCGCGCCGCCGGTGCCGGTACCGCCTCCCTCCCCGGCCGTGACGAACACCATGTCGGCGCCGCGGAGCAGCTCCTCGATGTCATCCTTGGCGTCCTCGGCGGCCTTGCGCCCGACCTCGGGGTCGGCGCCGGCGCCAAGACCGCGGGTGGAGTCGCGGCCGACGTCGAGCTTGACGTCGGCATCGCTCATCAACAGCGCCTGCGCATCGGTGTTGATGGCAATGAACTCCACGCCTTTGAGGCCCTGCTCGATCATCCGGTTGACGGCGTTCACGCCGCCACCGCCGATGCCGATGACTTTGATGACGGCGAGGTAGTTGTGCGGAGGGGTCATTGATCGCCTTCCTGCTAAAACCCTCAACCTCAACCATAGGCTTAGAGTTATGTCAAGTAGTTCCGCGCAAACAGAACGGTATGGCGGGCTCGCACGGGATTAACGCAGGCGCGCCGTGTCGTTTGCAGGAATTTTCTATTTGACCGTGGGGAGGTCCGGACTGGACACGTCATAGGTGTGGCCCGGCCGGGTGAGCAGCGCCGCCAGCTTCTCGGCCTTCTCGTCGGTGCGGTCGGTCGTCCCCCAGATCACCACACGTCCGTCCACCAACGTCAACGTGATCGACGCCACCGACGGCGCGGCGATGCGGCCGATTTGCCCGGCTACCTCGGGACGCAGGGCGGTCAGCACCTGAAGCGCGGCCTTGGTGGGCGGGTCAGTGGGGCCGGGGTTGTCGACGTCGAGGTACGGCACGCCGGGCGGGGGCGGCGCGGTGGCGAAATCGACGCCGTCGCGGTCGAACAGGTGCGTGCCGTCGGGCATGTCCTTGACCGCCACCGGAATTCGCTCGGCCACGGTGACCCGCAGCGACGACGGGTACTCGCGCTGCACCCGCACCGAGGCCACCCGGCTGATCGTCGCGACCCGGTTCGCCACCTTGTCGGTGTCGACCTGCAGCAGCGGGGTGCCGGTGCGCACCGCCACCGCGGCGACGACCTCGTCGCGCGGGATCGCCTCCAGGCCCTCGATCTCGAGATTGCGGACCGACATCACCGGAGTGAAGTACAGCACCAGCCCCAGGCCCACGGAGACGACCGTCAGGATAACCGCCCACGTCAGCACCTTCAGCCCCCGAACAACGCCTCTGCCAACGGGTTTCGGAGCGGTCGCCGACGCGGTCGCCTTCCGCTTGGCCTCCCGCCGGGCCTCCTCGATCGCGCGAGCGCGCGCAGCGGCCTCGCGGCGTTGTTCGCGTTCGCGCCGGGCGCGCCGCCGCGGGCCCTCCAACTCCTCCGACTCTTCGTCGGGCGTGCTGACCTCTCCGGGCAGCGGCTCTGTCATCCGCGCATCACCCCCGAGCGGCCGGGTGCGCTGCGGTTGGCCTTGACCTGCACCGACGTCAGAATCTCCGGACCGAGCATCGTGATGTCGCCGGCGCCCATCGTCACGACGACGTCGCCCGGTGCCGTTACCTCGGCCACCCGGTCAGCCACCGCGGAGAAGTCGGGCACGTAGGACACCGGGACGCTGACGTGCTCGGCGACCAGCGCGCCGCTCACCCCGGCCATCGGCTGTTCACGCGCACCGTAGACGTCGAGCACGAACACCAGGTCGGCGCTGTTCAGCGCGGTGCCGAAGTCACGTGCGAAAAGCTCTGTGCGCGAATACAAGTGGGGCTGGAACACGGCGATCGCACGGCCGCTGCGATCCGGCCCTTGCTCGATGAGGGTGCGCACCGCCGTCAACGTCGCGCGAATCTCGGTCGGATGGTGGGCGTAGTCGTCGTACACCCGCACGGAGTTCGCCACGCCGACCAGATCGAACCGGCGCCGCACCCCCTCGAACCCGGCCAGCCCGTCGAGGACGCACTCCGGTTCCGCGCCCGCTTCAACCGCGGCCACCAGCGAGCCCAGCGCGTTGAGTGCCATGTGGCGGCCGGGCACCGACAGCCGCATCACCCGCGGCAGCGCCTCACCCGCCAGCTGAACGTGCGCGACCGCGCCGGTGCCCTGCGGCTCCCAGCTCAACAGCCGGCCGGCCATCTCAGCTCGCTCGGCTGGGCTGTCTGCTCTTCGCCCGAGAGGCTCATCGCTGCCGTACCGCAACACCCTGGTACCCCGCGCCGCCGCCCGGTCGGCCAGCGCCGCCGCGCCCGGGTCGTCGGTGCAGACCACCAGCGCGCCGCCGGGGGCCACCCGGTCCGCGAAGTCGTCGAATACCGCGGTGTAGGCCTGCGCGCTGCCGAAGAAGTCCAGGTGGTCGACGTCGATGTTGGTCACCACCGCGACGTCGGGGGCGTATTCAAGCAGCGAGCCGTCGCTTTCGTCGGCCTCCGCGACGAAGTAGTCGCCGCTGCCGTGGTGCGCGTTCGTGCCGGCCTCCCCGAGATCGCCCCCGACCGCGAACGACGGGTCGAGACCGCAGTGCTGCAGCGCGACGATCAGCATCGACGTCGTCGAGGTCTTGCCGTGCGTGCCGGTGACCGTCAACGTGCGGTAGCCGGTCATCAGCATCGCCAGCACCCTCGGGCGCAGCACGACCGGGACGCCGCGACGCCGGGCCTCGACGAGCTCAGGGTTGTTCTTCGGGATCGCTGCGCGCGTGGTGATCACGACGGTCGGGCCGCCGGGCAGCAGGTCCAGCGACGACGGGTCGTGGCCGATGCGCACCACGGCCCCACGGGCGCGCAACGCGAGCACCCCGCGCGACTCCTTGGCGTCGGAACCCGACACCTGCGCGCCGCGGTCGAGCAGGATGCGGGCGATGCCGGACATGCCCGCGCCGCCGATGCCGACCATGTGCACCCGCGCCAGCTCGGGCGGCAGCGGCTGCGGGGTCACCGCCGCCTCCGGGCTTGCCGTGCGACGTCCAGCGCCACCTG
>DASWBF010000503.1:0-5972 GCA_036390735.1 Mycobacterium sp.
GTCTGCCCGGTCGCCCATATCGCTGAAGTAGCCGTTTACGTCGTCGGGCAGTGCGCGCATGGGGTGTGCGTGCATGGCGACTCTCGCGACCCGCCGTGCGAGAACGTCCATCTGGTTCACGTCGGCGACGGTTTGGAGTGACACGGCGAGGTCGCGCGGGTCACCCTCGTGCCGCAGCAGCTGCAATACGCTTGCCTCCGCCTCAACAATCCGGACGGTCAAGTCGACGTGGACCCTGAGGACATCCTGCGCTTCACCCGCGTCCGCGAGAATCAACGCCTTCGTGGCACGCAACATCTGGGCTCCGGCGTGGAGGCAGGCATCCGGGAGCTGCTCGACGGTTCCCATTCAGCAAGGCTAAACCCACCGGCGAACGCAGTGGCGTGGCGGTTGGGCTATTGACGTCTCAATTTTTCCCCGCGTCGAATGGACCAGACCTCGTGGCCACCCCTCCCATCCTCAAGGGCCACCTCGTCGCCGTCGAGGAGTATCGGGATACCTCCCGTTGGATTAGGTAGGTGCGAAAAAGCATGCGTGATCTTGTCTCTGAAGCCCGCAAAGCCGTCGTCGCTGTCTGCGAGCTCAAAGCCCGATGCCATTTGTAGGGCTCTCCCTTCGTGAACGCGCCAGCGATTGTTCTCTACGGTGTGCCGACCTAATCACGTCCTAGTGGTCTGTCTGCGATTTGATTTGGTGGAGGGTGGCGCGTCCGCGTCGGACCTTGGCGATGATGTCGTCGGCGGTGGCTTTCCAGATGAATGGCTTGGGGTCGAGGTTCCAGTGGGTGGCCCAGGTGGTGATCGCCTCGGTGAGTTCGGCGATGCTGGCGAAGGTTCCACGCCGCAGGCGTTTGTCGGTGAGTTCCTTGAACCACCGTTCGACGAGGTTTAACCATGAGCTGGAGGTCGGCGTGTAGTGCAGGTGCCAGCGGCGGCGGTCCTTGTGCGCCAACCATTTGGCGATCTCGGGTGTGGAATGCGCCGAGAGGTTGTCGAGGATGACGTGTACGCCTAGACCGCGCGGGACCGCGGCGTCGATCTGTTTGAAGAACCTCAGAACATCCGGACCGGCGTGTCCTTTGCGCAGGTCGGTGAGGACTTCGCCGGTGGCCACGTTCATCGCCGCGAACAAATCGATGGTGCCGTTGCGTTTGTAGTCGTGGGTCATCGTCCCGGCACGACCCGGCTTCATCGGCAGCGACGGCTGGGTGCGGTCCAGCGCCTGGCACTGGGTCTTCTCGTCGAAGCAGAACACCGCCGCGCGCGCGGGTGGATTCAGATACAGCCCGACAACATCGACGAGCTTCTCCTCGAACCGCGGATCGTTGCTGACCTTGAACGTCTCGACCTTCCACGGTTTGAGGTTGTGGTCACGCCAGATCTTGGCCACGGCGTCCTTACCGATCCCGACCCGTGCGGCCAAAGTCCTTGTGCTCCAATGGGTGGAACCGTCGACCCGCTTCTCCTTATGCGTGAGCCGCAACACCTCTTCGACCGTGCCCGGCGGCAGGCTCGGCTTACGCCCGCGCCCCTTCGCGATCCGTCCGACCCCGGCGACGCCCTGCTCGGCGAACCGGGAACGCCAGCGCCGCACCGTGTCCGAATCCACCCCGCAGTGGCGGGCGATCTCCTCGTTGGCCACCCCGTCGCACGCCCACAACAACCCCCGAGCCTGCACCACTTGGCGATGCGGCAACGACGTCGAGGACGCCATCCGTTCCAGCTGCGCACGCTGATCGTCGGTCACCGGCATCGCCGCCGCAGTCATGACAGGCATAAGACAGACTACCACATTATTTCACAGACACACCACTATCCTCAGCCACCACGGGCGAAGGTCACCATCCTGCACACCGATCGGAGTCACAACGATCCCGCCTGACGCGCCAACGTCGCTGATGATCCACGCGAGTGCTGCTATGGCGTTCTGCTTGAGCTTGGAAGTGGTGTACCGGCGACACTCGATGATGACGATCGCCCCATCCTCGGTTTTGACGGGGAGGAGCCTGACCCGATTCCACGGACAGTGGTTGTGTGGCAATTGATTGTGTCCTAACCGCTGGCAGTATGGCTAGTCGTGGCGAGGACGTGGTTGAAGCATCCCCGGTTTCATGCACACCTCGTTACGTGTGACCGGTGTGCTTTCCGGCGTGCAGTCGAGCGTAGTACTCGGCCTCGGCCTCCGCAGGCGGGCGTCGCCCGAACCGGTGCATCAGCCTGCGCTCGTTGTACTTATGCGGGTGATCCTGTCAAGTGGGATGTCAGGAGGCGTCGGTGTCGAGCCGGTTGAGCAGGCCGTCGAAGATCTTCTGGCGTCCGATCTGGCCCTTGCGGGCCGCGTCGTCGCGCTGTCGTTGCAGGGTCGGCCGGAACTCGATGGTGGTGACGAAGAAGCTGCACGATTCGCAGATCGACTCGAAGTGGCAGTCGAGTTCGACGGGTCGCGCGCAGTAGCCGTTGCCGAGCATGCGGCGGTGCATTTCGCTGCGGAGTTTCCGCATCTGTCGGCCCTCCTCGTCAGCTGGTAGCTGGGCGGGTTGGTGGGTGTCGTAGAGGGCTTCCACCCTTTTCGGTGACGTTGAAGTACTCGTCGGCGACGGTGCGGTCGGCGATGCGGGCATACAACATCGTCATCGACAGCGATCGATGTTTGATATGCGGGTGATCTGTGGCCGTTCGGCCTAGGTTGGTTGGTCGACCCCCGACGACGATCTCGGCCAGGTGCCGCACGCGATCGTCCACACCGTCGACGGCTCGCGCCTCGACGAGGCATCGGTGATGGCATTCGTCGGCGAACGTCGCGCCCCCTACAAGCTCCCCCGGACGGTTGAATTCGTCGACATGCCACTGCGCGACGACGCCGGCAAGGCGCGGCGCTCAGCGGTGCGGGCCGACGTCATCGCGCGACGGCAAGCTTGGCTGCGTCGGTGACCGCACTGTCCAGCGGCGGCGCAGTTCGGCGATACTCCCAGCGCCGCAACGCAACCCGGCACGGCGACTCGACCAGCGCGTAGCTCACCGCGGCGATCGCGAACCCGAAGATCACGGCCAGCACCAGCACCACCGGCATGTGGCCGCTGAACGGGAACTCGCCGATGACCGGGAACACCATCACCAACGCCGCCAGATGCCAGACGAACAGCCCGTAGGACCAGCGACCCAGTGTGACCATCGGGCGGCTGCCGAGAAACCGGTGCGGGGTGTCGGGACGATCCAGCACCAGCGGTGCTATTAGGGCGGCGGCCAGCACCGCTCCCATCGCGGTCTTGACCACGAACTGGCCGACCGTGCCAGGGATCAGTCCCTCCGGACCGGCCAGCGGCGACGCTGCGACGAGGAATGCCCCGACCGCGATCACCGCCATCAGTACGCGGCGTCGCGCCAGCCGGTGCATCCAGCCGAGCGGGCTGACCGTCCACTCCGCGAGCAGCATCCCGGCGGCGAACCACGAGAAGAAGGCCGGTGGCCAGTTCAGCAGGTTGACGCCTTCGGGGGTGTGCAGAGGCACCAGCGCCCAACCCAAGCTGGCCACCCCCACCGCGGCGATCGCCGGCATCCGCGCCCTGACCGGGAGCCGGCGCGCCAGCAGCGCCAACAACGGCAGCGCGAGGTAGAAGCTGACCTCGACCGACAGACTCCACATCTGCGTCAACCCGGCGGTCAGTGTCAGCGGCACGTAGATCTGGGTCAATGTCAGGTTCGCCAACCAGACTGTGAGACTTGATGTTTCGGCGTCAGGAAGCAGCGTCAGGATCACCACCACGGCCACCAGGTATCCGGGCATGATCCGGACGATCCGCGAGCGCAGGTAGTGTCCGGTCGGCGGAATGTGGCGCAGGCCCCGCGTCGCGGCGGCGTGTCCGCGCCACAGCAGAAAGCCGGACAGCGCGAAGAACACCGCGACCGCCAGGTCGAAACGGCCGAACAAGCGCCCGGCGACTCCGGACGAATGTCCGGTCTGAAACGCGACGTGGGTGACGACGACCCCGACAGCCGCGCATGCCCGCATCCCCTCCACCGCGGGCAGGAAGTTGCCCGTGCCGCCGCGCGATGTGGGAGCACTCCCCCGCGAGCGGGAGGTACCCCCACCCGCTTGCGGGGGACCGCTTGCGCGAAGAGCAGAAGGCACTGTCACGCCGATCAGTCTGCACGGCCAGGGGAAAGTCGCCGGTCATCGGGTAGTGCCGCGGTCGTCGTTCACCTTCGTTTCTGCTGTTAGGGTCAAACGGGTTTGCCTCCACTGACTGGGTCGGGGCCAGTGGCGGCGGGAAGTCATGGGATGGGAGGCGGGTTTGAACCGCGTACTTGCGCTTCGTACGACGGCAAACGCGATCTTGTTCCTCGGCGCGGCACTGATCATGGCGGCGATACTGCTGTCCACCTACACGGCCAGCCGAGTCACCAGGATCCCGCTCGACATCGACATGACGCTGCAGAGCAGCGGCACCGCGGCGAAGGCCTTGGATCCGGCGTCGCTGTCGACGGACCGATTCGTCGCCAACAACGACGTGCCCGTGGTTCAGCAGCAGCAGTTCAGCACCGAGTCGGGTGTCGACACTCCGTCGAACGCCGACGTCGTCACGCTGCAGGTGGGCACGACGCTGCGGCGCACCGACAAACAGCAAGACAGCGGCCTGCTGCTGGCCATCGTCGACACGGTAACGCTGAACCGCATGACCGCGATGGCGGTGGCCAGCGAAAACGACACCGCGGGCTTCCTGCAGAGGCCGCGGACGATGGACGACACCAGCCCGCCCACGCCGATGAAAGTCGGACATGAGGGGCTGAACTACCGGTTTCCGTTTGACGTCGAGAAAAAGACCTATCCGTACTTCGACCCGATCGCGCAGAAGACGTTCGACGCCAACTACGACGGCGAAGAGGACGTCAACGGACTGACCACCTTCCACTTCAAGCAGAACGTGGGCCTGGACAACAACGGCAAGCTCGTGGAACCGGTTGAGTATCCGTCGCTGTACCTCGATAAGGAGGACGCCACCGTCACCGCCCGCGCGGCGCTGTGGGGTCTGCCCGGCCCGCCCGACGATCAGGTCAAAATGAAGCGGTACTACGCCGCCCAGCGCGACTTCTGGGTCGACCCGGTCACCGGCACGATCGTCAAGACCGAGGAGCGCGCGATGCACTACTTCGTGCGCTGCGATGATCCCGAGTGCAAAACCCGCGACCCCCTCAAGCCGGACGTCACGTTGGTCGACTACACCGTGGCGTCGACCCAGGCCACCGTGGAACAGCAGGTCAACGCCGCGCGCGACGAACGGGATCGGATCGCCGTCTGGGCCCGCATCTTGCCGATCACGTTCACCGCGTTGGGAATCGTCGCACTTGTCGGCGGCGCCTTGCTCGCGCTGTTCACGCTGCGGACCGACACCGCGTTGATCGATCCCGGCCTCGACGACGCCGAGCACGGCTTCTTCGGTCCGCGCGGACCGTCGGGTGAACCCGTTCCCGGGGCCGAGGCCGAGACGGAGAAGCTGCCGGCGCAGCGTCGGCCGCCGCCGGCGCCACCGCCTCCGTAGCAGAGGTCGTGTCACTGGCGCGGCGCTGCCTGGCGCCTGCATACGCGCTGACCTTGGCGCTGGCGATCACCGCGCCGCTGTTGGCGCCCGGTCATCTGCTACTGCGGGATGCGGTGTCGACGCCGCGTTCCTACCTGTCCGACGATGCGCTGGGGCTGGCCGAGTCGGCGCCTCGCGCGCTGCCGCAGGACTTCTTGCTCGCGTCGGCATCGTGGTTGATCGACGGCGGGATCGTGGTCAAGGCCCTGCTCGTGGTCGGGTTGTGGCTCGCCGGCTGGGGCGCGGCGCGGCTGGTCGCGCTGGTGATCCCTGACGCCGGGCTCGGCGGGGAACTCGTCGCGGTGACCGTCGCGGTCTGGAATCCATATGTAGCAGAACGGCTTTCGCAAGGGCATTGGAGTCTGCTGGTCGGCTACGGATGTCTGCCGTGGGTCGC
>DASWBF010000504.1:0-6784 GCA_036390735.1 Mycobacterium sp.
ACCCGACCAGCCACTACAACGGGCCGTACATGCTGCGTCACCGGGCCGCACCCCAAGAGGTGTGGATGGTGTTGGGCACCTACAACACGTTCGAGGCTGTGAAGTCGGCAGCCGATCTACACGAACATGCGATGAGCCAATGACACAGAGCACTCTTCAGTTGGCGTAAGTCGTCCATCAGTCAGCCGTCGAGCCGGTCGAGTTCGTCGGCGGCGTTTAGCAGCGCGGCGACCAGCTTGCGCGCGTCGGCTGCGGTGAGTTCTTTGTCTGCGTCATACAGCGACACGGCGCGGATGACTTGCCCGTCTGCGGTCTGCCAGCCGTCCACAGTGACCCCGATCTTGTCGGTGCCGTGGCGCGACCACAGCAGGGCGCGGGCGTGGTCGCCGTCGATGTCGGTGAAGTCGGACCAGTCGTCGGCGGTGGCGCCGGCCGGGACGGGAAGGTTGGGTGTGTGGGTCATGGGCGGGCCTTTCATCTCGGGAACGTGAACTGTTCTTTAGCGTTCTGGTGCGACCGGGTGCACAAGCGCTTACGGCAAGGCGAAATGAGTTTCGCCACAGCCCCCCGTTACTGAGAGGCGACGGCGAAGAGATGCCATTCGCCGGGCACGCCCTTGAGTTGGTGAGCGCCGCGCTCCTCGAACTTGAGCCCTGATCCGATCACCAGGTCGCGCAGGGTGCTGGACACCAGCACGTCGTTTGGCCCGGCCAGGGCGCTCACGCGCGCCCCGATGTGCACGCCGATCCCACCGATGTCATCGCCGCGGACCTCGCACTCGCCGGTGTGCAAACCGGCGCGCACCTGGATGCCGAGCGCCTGCACCGCGTCGCGGATCGCCATCGCGCAGCGGATCGCTCGCTGCGGTCCGTCGAACATCGCGAGGAAACCGTCTCCCGATGTGTTCACCTCGCGGCCCCGAAACCGAGCGAGTTGCACCCGGACGACGGCGTCGTGCGCATCAAGCAAGGCATGCCAGTCACGGTCGCCAATCTCCGCCGCGCGCCGTGTTGAGTCCACGATGTCGGTGAAGAGCACCGTGGCGAGAACACGGTCGTCGACTACTTCGGCCTGCTGGCCAGTGAGGAACTTGTGGATTTCTTTGAAGGACGGGCGCCAGGGTTCAACGATGTGGTACCAGTTGCGGCCCGGCAGCTCAACGTATTTCGCGTCGGGTATGTGCTCGGCGATGTACTTGCCCTTCGCGGGCGGGATGATCACGTCGTCGGAGTGCTGGACGACGAGGGTCGGCACACGGACTGTCGGAAGGACCGCCCGCACGTCCACATCCGTCGCGAGAGTTATCACGAGAGCTAGCGTCCTTGGGCTGGCCGCTAGACGTTCTTGTCGTGCCCAGGTTGCCCGGATCTCCTCGTTCCACGGCATGTCCGGATTTACCAGATGTTGGATCTTCCCGCTGCCCCACATGCGGACCATCGCAGCTGGGGTTTCGTCTTGAACGAGTGGGGTGCCGCCCGCATCTGCGTAACCGTCGAGCACGACCAGCGCGGTGGTGCGAGACGGATGTGTTGCCGCGAACAGCGCAGCGGGCGCGAACGCGCCGTCGACCGCGAGGAGAACTGCTTCATTGCTCCCGAGATCGTCGAGCACCGCGCCGATGCTGTCGGCCCATTGCTCCAAGGTTGGCAGCGCGTCCGGTGTGACGGGATCGGATGCTCCCGTTCCCGGCTGGTCGAAGAAGATGAGTCGCCCGAGCGATGTCATCGCCTCGACCCAACCCTGAATTGAAGGCAGCTCCGGAAGAACCTCGCAGCACGTGAACCAGTTCGGGACGAACACGATGTCTCGCGGTCCTTCGCGGGACGTGCGATAGGCGACGTGCAAGTCCCCGTTCAGCGCGTAGCGCGTCTCCGAGAACATTGCGGAAGTGTAAGCCGAGGAGCGGCTCGAGTTTCGGTGTCATGCAACCAGCTGAAACAAAGTGTCCTTCGCGTATTCGGTGTCAACGCCGCACCAACACCAACTTTCATCCGGAACGCATGCTGCCGGACGACGAGGACGACGAATCGGCCAGCCACTAGCTAGCGCTTGCGCCTGGCGGCGAGCACTCCCGCCAGCGCGATTACCACGATGCCGGCCACCGGCACCGTCAATAGCCCGGCACGCAGGCTGAACGCGTCAGCGATCGCCCCGACAATCATCGGCGCGAAGACGAACCCGACGCGCATCAGCCAGGTGACCGCCGTCAGCCCAGTGCCGGGTTTCAGGCCGGGAAACTCGTCGGCGCGCTGCATCGCGGCCGGGATGAGCGTCGCCACACCGAACCCCGCGGCGGCGAACCCCCCGATCACCGTGGGCATGCTCGGAAACGCCAACGCCGCTCCCATGCCGACAGCCGCAATCACCCCGCCCGTTCGGACGACGGCGCGCTGTCCGAATCGGTCGACGAGCCGATCGCCGAGCACCCGTCCGATCAATTGAGACCCGACCGCGGCGATGTATCCGGACACCGCAATCGCGCCGGGCGCGCCCAATTCCCGCATGTACAACGTCGCCCATGAACTGCCCGCGTCTTCGACGGTCGCGGCGGCGATCGCGATCGTCACCAGCGCAGCCAGCGCCGCCCACGTCGCCACCGGCGCGCCACCCAGTGCCGTCGGCGCCTGCCGGAGCGCCCCGGCGGCCTCGTCGGGTCCGGGCAGCAGGTACCGGTACGCGGTCACGCAAACAGCGGAGAACACCACCGCCGACACCGCCAAATGGGTGCCGCGCGGAACGTGCAACGCGATCGCAACGGCACCCATCGCCCCGCCGAGAATCGCGCCGGCCGACCACACCGCGTGAAACGAGTTGATGATCGACCGCGCGTACCGCCGCTGCACGCGCAGCCCGTGGGCATTCTGCGCGACATCGGTCACCGCGTCCGCGCCCCCGGCGACGAACAGCGCCGCGGCGAACGTCACGACCGACGGCGCCACCCCGGCGAGCCAGGCGAACACCGCAATGCCCGCCGACCCGAAGACCGCGACCCGCGCGGACCGGAACCGGCGAATCAACGACGCCGCCAGCGGGCCGGTGACCAGAGCCCCGACCGAGAATGCCGCGACCGCAACACCATAGGCGGCGTTCGACAGTCCGAGGTCGGCCTTGATCTCCGGATAGCGCGGCAGCAAGTTCGCGAACAGTGCGCCGTTGGTCAGAAACAATGCGGCGACCGCGACCCGGGCCCGACGATCGCGCGTCGGCGGCGCTGCGACCCGTCCGGTCCGCATCTGCTGCAGACTACCCGCAGGGATTCCGCAAAGATGGCCACCATGACCTTGCAGCAGCAGTCACTGGCGGAGCTCGCCGGGCGTTATCGCGTTGCTACCCAGTACTACGACGCCAACGGCCACCCGATGGTCGTGCCGGACAACACGCTCGTCGCCGTTCTCAAGGCGTTGGGCGTCGCCGCGGACACCGAAGAAGAGCGCCTCGCCGCGCTGCGCAACCACGACCGCGCCTACTGGTCTCGCTCGCTGCCGCCCGTGATCGTCATGCGCGCCGGTACCCCCGCGCCCTTCTGGGTGCACGTGACCCACGGCGATCCGGTCCGGCTGTGGATTCGCGTGGAGGACGGCACCGTCTGGGCCGGGCTACGCCAGTTGGACAACTTCACCGCCCCATATGAGCTCGACGGGCGCCTCGTCGGCGAGGCCACGTTCGAGCTGCCCGCGAACCTGCCGCTGGGTTATCACCGGCTGCATCTCGACGACGCGAACTCCGCGACGGGCACCGCGGTGATCGTCACACCGGCCAACCTGACCGTTCCGGAGCGCCTCGGATCCCGCCGGACCTGGGGGCTGGCGACGCAGCTCTACAGCGTGCGCTCGAAAAGCTCTTGGGGTATAGGGGATCTCACCGATCTGACGGACTTGGCCATCTGGGCCGGGTCGCGGCACAGGGCCGGCTACGTGCTGGTGAATCCGCTCCACGCCGCCGCGCCGACCGCGCCGATGGAACCGTCGCCGTACTTGCCGACCTCACGTCGCTTCATCAACCCGATCTACCTCCGCGTGGAGGCCGTCCCGGAGTTCGCCTTCGTCCGCCGCCGTGGACGGATCCGCAGGTTACGCGAGGACGTGCAGAGCGGAGCCAAACGTGTCGACTCGATCGACCGGGACGCGGCGTGGGCGGCCAAGCGTGCAGCGCTCAAGGAGCTGCATCGGGTGCCGCGGTCGGCGGGTCGCGACCTCGCGTATGCCGAATACCGGCAGCGCGAGGGGCGTGCGCTCGACGACTTCGCCACGTGGTGTGCGCTCGCCGAAACATACGGCAGCGACTGGCACCACTGGCCGCAGGATCTCCAGCGCCCGGACGCTCCCGGAATCGCCGCGTTCGCCGAAGAGCAGGCAAACGAGATCGACTTCCACCGCTGGCTGCAGTGGCAACTCGACGACCAGCTCATCGTCGCGCAGGCCAAGGCGCTGGCGACCGGGATGGCGCTGGGCATCATGCACGACCTCGCGGTCGGCGTGCACCCGAACGGCTCCGACGCGTGGGCACTGCAGGACGTGCTGGCTCTGGGTGTCAGCGTCGGGGTGCCGCCGGACGCGTTCAACCAGCAGGGCCAGGACTGGTCGCAGCCGCCGTGGCGCCCGGACGCGCTGGCCGAGCAGGAGTACCGGCCGTTCCGCTCGATGGTCAACGCGGTGCTTCGGCAGTCGGGCGGCGTGCGCATCGACCACGTCATGGGACTGTTCCGGCTGTGGTGGATTCCCAAGGGCGCCAGACCAACTGAGGGCACCTACGTCCACTACGACCACGAGGCGATGGTGGGCATCCTCGCATTGGAGGCGCAGCGGGCGGGCGCGCTCGTAGTCGGTGAAGACCTCGGCACCGTCGAGCCGTGGGTGCGCGACTACCTTCACGATCGCGGCGTGTTCGGCACCTCGATCCTGTGGTTCGAGATGGACCGCGACGGTGCCGGCGAACCACTTCCGGCCGAGCGGTGGCGGGAGTGCTGCCTGTCCTCGGTCACCACCCACGACCTTCCTCCGACGGCCGGTTATCTCGCGGGCGAGCATGTCCGGCTGCGTGACCGGCTCGGCCTGCTCACCCGCCCGTTCGACGAGGAGCTCGCGGGTGATCGCGCCGAGCAGGAGGCGTGGCTGACGGAACTTCGCCGGGCCGGCGTGCTTGCCGACGATCCCGATGTCGACGACACGGTGCTGGCACTGCACCGCTATCTGGGCCGGACGCCGTCCAAACTGCTGGCACTGTCACTGAGCGACGCGGTCGGGGACCGGCGCACCCAGAACCAGCCGGGCACCAGCGACGAGTACCCGAACTGGCGCGTGCCGCTGTCGGGGCCGAAGGGACGTCGACTGCTGCTCGAGGACGTGTTTCGTGACCACCGCGCCGCGACCCTGGCCGACGCGATGCGGGCAGCAACCGGCGGAGACGCGCAGTGACGTCCCCGGTGGTGATCGACGACTTGGCGTCGCCGAAACTGAGTCCGCTGCAACAGCAGATCCTCGACCACTTCGAGAAGCGGCCCGTCAATCTCGGGCCGGAACAACTGATCGCCGACGCTGTCGCTCGGACCGGCCTCACCGACTTCGGGCCCCCGGATTTCCGCTCGCGCCTCGACGCGCACGTCGCAGCTATCGACGCCGACACGGGCAGCACCAACCTCAACCGGCTGACGTTGCGCAACCGCATCGTCCGGCTGCTGTCAAGTCGGCTGCTGCTGACCGATCTGCTGAACCGCTACCCCGAAATACATGACGTCGAGATTGAGAGGCCAATCATCGTTGTCGGGTTACCCCGTTCCGGCACAACGCATTTAGTTAACCTGATCGCCGCCGATCCGGGCCGCAGGGCACTGCCCTACTGGGAAAGCCAAGAGCCTTTCCCGTTGCGCGGCGAGGGACCCGACGTGAACGGTGTCGACCCCCGATACGCCCGCTGCGTCGCCGAGCACGAGATGGTCCAGCAGACAGCGCCTTTCACCCAGGCCATGCACGACCGGTTCCCGGCGGCCATCGAGGAGGAGGTCGAGCTCCTCGACCTCGACTTCGCCAGCTACGTCCTGGAGTGGCACGCGCGGGTGCCGCCGTGGCGCGACTACTACCTGAGCCTGGATCAGCGTACGCATTACGGCTACCTGTGCACCGTGCTCAAGGCGCTGACCTTCCTGCGCGGGCCACGCCAGTGGGTGCTCAAGTCGCCGCAGCACTGCGAGCAGCTCGGCCCGCTGATCGACACATTCCCGGACGCCACCGTGGCGTTCACCCACCGCGACCCGGTGGCCGTGATCCAGTCGGCGATCACGATGCTCGCGTACGGAGACCGCATGCGGCGCAAGCACATCGGCGCCGACTGGCTGATCGAATACTGGACCGACCGCATCGAACGACTGCTGCGCCGCTGCGTCGCAGACCGCGACCTGATACCCGCCGACCGCAGCATCGACATCGGCTTCCATCACCTCAACGGAGGCGAAATGTTCTTTGCTGACAACGCTCTACGAGCTCAATGGCACCACGCTCGGCGAAAGGGCCCGCGGCGCTATGCAGCGCTACCTCGACGACAATCCCCGCGGAAAGCACGGCAGTGTCCGATACGACCTGCAGCACCATTTCGGCCGGTGCACCGCGCGAACTACGACGTGGTCGACAGCTCGCCGATCCGTTACGTCATCCTCACCCAGGGCCACTACGACCACGTCGGCGGCACCGATCTGCTCAGCGACCCGGGCACCGACATTGTGATGCAAGCGAACTGGGAGTCGTGGCGGCGGGACAATGACCTGCTCGCGACGTTCCGCGCCGCGAACGCA
>DASWBF010000505.1:0-2328 GCA_036390735.1 Mycobacterium sp.
AACTACAACGCCCTCGGCGACGCCAATCACGCGGAGGTCGCGGTACCAGCGTTCGACGGGATGTTCCTTGGTGTAGCCGTGGCCGCCCAGCAGTTGCACGCCGTCGAGCCCGATCTGCATGCCCTTGTCGGTGCCGAGCCGATTGGCCAGCGCCGCCTCCCGCGCGAACGGCAGGCCCTGCTCGGCGCGCGAGGCTCCGCGCCAGGTGATCAGCCGCAGCCCGTCCAGCTCGATCGCGATGTTCGCGCACATGAACGCAACCGATTGGCGATGGGCGATCGGCTCACCGAACGCCTGCCGCTCTTTGACGTACGGCACCACGTAGTCGAGCACCGCGTGCGCGGTACCCACGGCCAGCGCAGCCCAGCCCAGCCGCGACAGCGCGATGGCTTCGGAATAGTCGGCATCGCTGGACGCCTCCTCACCCAGCCGCGCGCTCAACGGCACCGACACGTTGTCGAGGTTGACCTGTCCCAACGCCGCGGCCCGGATCCCCATGCTCGGGTCAGCCGTGACGGTCAGCCCTTGCGACGACGATTCCACGATGAAAAGCGCTGGCTTGCCGTTTAATTGGGCTCCGACAATGAACAACTCGGCGTTGGAAGCCGCTGGCACAAGGGATTTCACGCCGGAAAGGCGGTACCCGCTCGGCGTGCGCACGGCGGTGGTCTTCAGCGCGGTCGGGTCGAACAACGGGTGCGGCTCCGCGATCGCGACGCACGCCTGCGGCACGTTCTCCCCGGCGAACTCCTTGAGATAGGTGGCCTGCTGGTCGGCGCTGCCCCAGTTGGTCAGCGCGGACGCGACGCCGCCGGGCGCGAGGATCGGCAGCGCCAATCCCATGTCGCCGTACGCCAATGCCTCGGCCACCAGCGCGTTGGTCACGGTCGAGCGGTGCGCGGCGATGCCCTCGAAGTCTTCCGGGATGTTGATCGCCGTGATGCCGAGCTCGGCGGCCTTCCCGATCAACTCCGCCGGGTACGTCGCCGCGTCGTCGGCCTCGCGGGCCGCGGGCCGCAGCACCTCCTCGGCGAACTCGCTGACCGTGTCGACGATCATCTTCTGCTCGTCGTCGGGGGTCAGGTCGAAGTAGTTCTTGTCGCTGGACTTCAGCCGGGCGGGGCCGCTACGCAGCCCCTGTAGGCGCTTGAACTGCCGCGTGCTGGCACCCGCGACGGAGAACGCCTGTTTGATGCCGTAGCGCAGGGCCCGATTCAGCGGGTCGCGGAGACGGTATCTGTCCAGGAACTCCTGGCCGACGATGGGTGTAACTAACGCCAGTCCGATGGCGGTGGGAGTGCGCTTGTGCCGTTGCAGGCCTACCGCGCCCTTTTGGCCCCGGCGCTTGTTTCGGGTGTCGGTCATGTCAGCAGCCTCGGTGGGTGGGTGGCGATGCCGGTAACCGTATCTAACTCCAGAGTAAGGTCGAAGCGGTTGTTAGCTGATTCACAGTGAGCGAACACTTGTTCACGCAATCTGAACCGGCAGCCTCTGCGCGCCCCAACGCCCGGCCGGTCCGTCGTACACACCGGGCAGCTGGGCTCCGCAGTTGCGACAGCGCCCGTCGTCGGTGAGGGCGTAGTGGCGCATCGCATACCAGTCGCGCACGACGGCCGCCGCGCCGCATCCGGGGCATGGCGTCGTACCGCCCGCGGTGTCGTGGACGTTGCCGGTGTAGACGTAGCGCAGGCCTTCGGCCAGCGCGATTCCCCGCGCCCGCGTCAGCGTCGCCGCCGGCGTGCGCGGGGTATCGGTCATCTTGTAGTCCGGGTGGAACGCGGTGAAGTGCACCGGCACGTCCATGCCGAGGTTGTCGCGAATCCACGCGCACTCCGCGGCGATCTCGTCGTCGCTGTCATTGCGTTCCGGAATCAGCAGCGTCGTGATCTCCAGCCACACGTCGGTGTCGTGCCTGAGGTAGACGAGCGTGTCGAGCACGTCGTTCAGATGCGCCGCACAGACCTTGCGGTAGAAGTCCTCGGTGAACGCCTTCAGGTCGACGTTCGCGGCGTCGATGTGCCGGTAGAACTCCGCGCGTGGGGCGGGGCACATGTAGCCGGCCGTCACCGACACGGCGCGGATGCCGCGCTCATGGCAGGCGTCGGCGACGTCGGCGGCGTACTCCCAGAAGATTGTCGGGTCGTTGTAGGTGAAAGCCACGCTGCGGCAACCTAATTCGTCTGCGACCCGGGCCAGGTCGGCAGGCGTCGCCCGACCACTCAAAGTGTCGATCTCGCGGGACTTCGAGATGTCCCAGTTCTGGCAGAACTTGCACGCGAGGTTGCATCCCGCGGTGCCGAAAGACAGGACCGCCGAGCCCGGCAGGAA
>DASWBF010000506.1:0-3570 GCA_036390735.1 Mycobacterium sp.
CCCGCCAGGCCGTCGCGACCTAACCACCATCGGGTGATGCCCCGCATCACCAACGCGATCGCCAACGGCGACCCAAAGATGACATTGCCCTTCGTAGCATCGCCGCAACAAGTCCTCATCCTCGGCGTCAGAAGTCTGAGCCCGTATCCGAGCGCGCGCTGCCCGCGGGTCAAGACCCTCGACGCCGGTGGTCGCGCGCAACAGCCGCGAGACGGCGTGGAAGGGAATCTGACTGGTGTGCGACTCGCAGAACGCGGTGAACACCTCGACACCACGGGCGGCTGCCATCGCCGAAACTTCATGTACGAGGCGGCTTTTGCCAATGCCAGGTGAGCCGACCACGCCCACAACTGCGCCGTGGCCGTCGATTGCACGGTCCAGCAAGCCCTCGACGGCGGACATCTCCCAGCGCCGACCGACCAGATTCGACTCACCACGCCTGCGATCGCGGTGCGGTTCGACCATGCCCAATAACCGACGGGCCCGCACCGGTTCAGCTGCGCCTTTGACCGAAACGAACTCGGGCTCGGCCTGAGCCGCTGCGCCGTCGACCAGCCGTGCGGTCGACGCGCTGAGCATGATGCCACCCGGTGGAGCGACCGACTCCATCCGCTGTGCCATTCCCACCTGTTCACCGACGGCCGTGTAACCGAAAGGGCCCGAACCGATTTCGCCGGCGATGACCTGACCGGAATTCAGACCGATGCGTAGTCGTAGTGTGATGTGGTCACGGTGGTTCAACCTCAGCTGCTAGGCGATGAGTTTCGGCCTGAATCCCCAGTGCGGCCATACACGCGCGAGAAGCATGGTCCTCCAACGCGACTGGCGCGCCGAACACCGCCATGATGCCGTCGCCGGTGAACTTGTCCACTGTGCCGCCGTAGCGCTTCATCACCGCGGCCGAACGCTCGACCAACTCGGTCATGATTTCGCGCAACCGCTCCGCGCCCACCGCGGCCGCGATGTCCATCGAGTGCACCACGTCGGCGAACAAGACGGTCACCTGCTTGTATTCGGCGTTCTCGGTGGCAGGCGCAATGACCGAACCGCAGGCGTCACAAAACCGCGCGCCCTCCCGCGGTTCGGTGCCGCATGTACGGCACGCGGTCGCTGCGGTCATCTCCTCCACCGCGCCCGGACCCAAGATTCCAGGGTTCATCCACGATAGGCCGCTGCTCGATGCGATTCCGCCGCAACCGTGTTTCTGCGGCTTGTCGTGTGGCAAACTGCATGTTGGTGGGGAGTTTGCTGTGTCGGCGGCTACGTAAACCCCCCGCGGGGAGGTTCGCATCAACGCCACGGCGATGCAGGAGACGACGGTCGTCGTCATCGGCGCGGGAATCACGGGAATCGGATCGGCGTACTACTTGCGCGACAGTGGGATCCCCTACGTCGTGCTCGAGGCCAACAGCGATCTCGGCGGAATCTGGTACACGCAGCGCTGGCACGGCGCGCGCTGCGACTCGGACTTCGTCAAGTACTCCTACAGCTTCAAGCCCTACACATCGCCGCGCTGCCTGGAGGACCGCGAGCAAATCCACCGCTACCTGCGCTTGGTCGCAGAGGAGTTTTCCATCCTGGAGAACATCCGCTTCGACACGCGTGTGACGTCGGCGTCGTACGACACCGAGACACAGTCCTGGGTGGTGCAGACCAACCGCGGCAGCATCCGCGCGCAATTCCTGATCAACGGCAACGGCTACTTCTCGCTGCCGCACGTGCCGAAGTTCTCGGGCGCGGAGAGCTTCGGCGGCGAGATCGTCCACACATTCGATCTCGACGCGGAGCGCTGTTTCCCCGGCAAGGACGTGGTGCTGGTGGGCAGCGGCTCGACCGCTATCTGCGCCGCGCCGGAGCTCGCGCGTGTCTCCGGTTCCATGACCATGCTGCAGCGCTCGCCGTCCTACATCTACGAGATCGACAACCGCGCCACCCCGTTCATGCGGCTGTGCCAGTACCTCTACGGCCGGGGCTTCGCCCTTCCCATGAAGCTGCTGCGCGGCTACCTCCAGGCGCGCGACGACGCCATCTTCGTCGGCTTCCGCACGTTCCCGCGGATCGCGCGCTGGTTCTTCCGCCGGCACTGGGGAGGCACGGTGAGCCGCGAGGACCTCAAAGAGCACTTCTCGCCGTCCTACTCGCCGTGGGAGCAGCGCATCCCTGTTGCCATCGGCTTCAAGGAGGCGGTGCGGCGCGGCGCGGTGCGCATGAAGACCGGCGCGATCGAGCGCTTCACGCCCACATCTATCGTCATGCGCGACGGCGAAGAGCTGCCATGCGATGTCTGCATTTTGGCCACCGGCTTCGAGCTGGCCTTCCTCAAGTTCGACCTGATCGTGGACGGCGAGAAGGTCGACATGGCCGGGATCAACTTCTACAAGGGCATCATGATGGGCGGCGTGCCCAACTACTTCCAGCCGGTCGGTGTGTGGCACTCGGCTTGGACGCAGCGCTCGGAGGCGGTCACCAGGTTCGCCGTCAAGATCCTGAAGTACATGGCGTCGAGCGGGCTGCGCGAGGTGCGCATCGAGCGCCAGGATGTCCAGTACACGCCCGCCATCACACCCAACTACCTCATGCGCGACCTGCCCAAGTTGCCGCGGCTCTACGGCAGCTGGGAGCTGCCGTCGGTGGACAACCTGTTTCGCTACCGCTTCGAGCCGCGCAAGCTGAATTTCTCCTAGCCGGGCATGCTCCTAGAGTGCTCCTGCTGAGCCGGGTGACCGGTCACGACGTGCTCGGGCCCGACGGCCGGGCGGCCGGTCGCGTCGCCGATCTCACCGTGCGGCTTGGCGCCCCGGCCGGGCCGCATCTGGTCGAGCGGATCTTCGTCCGCGACGGCGCCACCGAGCTGTTGATCCCGTGGGCCGAGATCGAAAGCGTCCGGCACACCGACATCGCGCTGGCCTCCGGCGACGTCAGCAGATTCGCGAGCACCGCCGACACCCTCGACGACGACGAGATTTTGCTGGTACGCGACGTGCTCGACACCCAGATCGTTGACGTCGTCGGCCACCGACTCGCGCGTGTCGCCGATGTGGTGCTGGCCCGCACCGCCCACAACCGGCTGGAACTCGTCGGCGTCGAGGTCGGGTTTGCCGGAGTGCTGCGGCGGCTCGGCCTGCACCGGCTCGCGGCGCGCGCCGGCGAGGACGCAGTCGCCTGGACCGACCTGCACCTGACCTCCGAGCGCGGGCATGCCGTGCAACTCGCGACCCCACGCTCGGCGGTACACCACCTGGACGCACGCGCGCTCGCCGCGCTGGTCAGCCGGCTCGACACCGAGTCGGCCGCCGAGGTGCTCGCCGTCAAGGGCCCCGATGTCGCCGCGGATGTCGTGCGCGCCGCTCATCCGGTCGTCGGCGAGCGTGTGCTGCGCGCCATGCCCGACGCCCACGTCGCGCAGATCGTGGCCGCGATGCCGGCCGAGCACGCGACCCATTGGCGCCGCCGCCTCGCGCAAGTTCCCGGACGACGGTTCCTGCGGTCGCGCGTCTGGCCTCGTCGCCGCCACCTCCCGCGGCGACGCACCGGAGAAACGCGTTGAGACGACGGCTGGGTATCGGCGCA
>DASWBF010000507.1:0-2548 GCA_036390735.1 Mycobacterium sp.
CCACGCCGGGCTGAGCAGAACCACCGTGGCGCCCAACCGCCAGATCGCACGCACGGCCACGACGAACTCGGGCCGGTTCGACGACATCAGTGCTACGCGCTGGCCGCTTCGCACTCCCCGCCCCCGAAGGGTGGCGGCCAACCCGTCAGTCAACGCCTCGATTTCGGCGTGGCTGTAGTGCCTCTCCCCGAACGCAAGCGCAGCAGTGCGAGTCAACATCGAGAGGATCCTACCGTGATTGAGAACCTGATTCTCTTATTGATAGAATCTTCGTACCAGAGGGGAGGCGTTATGGCGATCACCCATGTGTTCCACCGGGCCACCGTGGCTCGGATCATCAAGGAGACTGCCGACGCGAGCACCTTTGTGCTGACACCTGACGAGCCGTTTTCGTATCGGGCCGGGCAGTACTGCACCTTCCGGGTGACGGTGGACGGCGAAGACCTCTATCGCTCCTACTCGATGTCCAGCGCCCCCGAGACCGACGCCGAACTGGCCACCACCGTCAAACGCGTACCCGCCGGCAAGGTGTCCAACTGGATGCTCGACAACCTGGTCGAAGGCGACGAGGTGGTCTTGACCAGACCCGCCGGAACGTTCTGCCTGGACTCGAGTTCCGCGCCACTGCTCGGGTTCGTCGGCGGCAGCGGTGTCACCCCGATCCTGTCGCTGGCCAAGAGCGCTCTCGCCACCACGAAACGTCAGGTGCGGCTGCTGTGCGCCGACCCCGACCGGCCATCGGTGATCTTCGACGCGGCGATGGCCGAACTCGTCGACCGCTACCCGGACCGGCTCGAGGTGGTGCGCCACATCGACGCCGAACGCGGGTTGCTCGACGCGGCCACCGTCCGGATGTTCGTCGGTCCCGACGTCGACGCCGACTGCTACGTGTGCGGCCCGGAGGGCTTCATGACGGTCGTGAAGTCCGCGCTGCCGGGACCGGGCCGGGTATTCGTCGAGAACTTCGACATCGAACCGAAGGTCCATACGACTCCCCCGGCCGACGCGAAGCCCGCGACCGGCGGGACCGTGAAAATCCATCTGGACCGCAAGAAGGTATCGGTTCCGCGGGTGGCGGGTGAAACGCTGCTGGAAAGCGCCCGGCGGGGTGGACTGGCGCCGCCGTTCTCCTGCGAGGCGGGCAACTGCGGCACCTGCATCGCGAAGCTGACCGACGGGCACGCCACGATGCGAGCCAACGATGTCCTCGAAGACGACGAGATCGCCGACGGCTACATCCTCACCTGCCAAGGCATTCCCGACAGCGAGTCGATCACCGTCGTCTACGAGTGAGGCAGAACGTCGTTGTGCTCGCCCAGCTTTGGCGGTGGGCCATAGTCCGGGGTGTAGCCGCTCACCCGAATGGGGCTGCCCACGAGCCTGAAATCACCCGCGGTGACGACGATCCCTGGATCGGCTTCCAGCGCCTCCGGCAGTGAGCGGACCGCCGCGGCAGGGATCCCGAGCGGACGCAGCCGCGCTTCCCAGCCTTTCGCGGTGTCTTTCGCCAGAGCGTCCGCGACGACGGCGAGCACGTCGTCACGACGTGACACCCGCTCGGCCATCGTCTCGAACCCCGCGATGTTCGCCTCCGCCGCAAACAATTTCCAGAAGGCGTCATGGGTGACGAACAACGCGAGATATCCGTCGGCAGTCGGAAAAAGCTGCGCTGGAACGTAATACGAGTGAGCGCCAAACGGGTATCGGCGGGGTTCGACGCCGTCGTTGAGGTAGGCCGACGCGCGGTAGTTGAGCTGGGACAGCATCACGTCTTGCAGGCACACGTCCACCTGGCCGCCGCGACCCGAGACGATCTGCGCCAGCAGACCCAGTGCGGCGGTCAAGCCCGTGGAGTTGTCGGCCGAGGAGTACCCCGGCAGCGTCGGCGGCCCGTCCGGATCGCCGGTGAGCGCGGCGATGCCGGTCGCGGCTTGCACGACATAGTCGAACGCGGGCTCGTCGCCGCCGTCCAACCCGAACCCGGTCAGCGCGACGCAGACGATCCGTTCGTTGTGTCGCTTCAACGCATCGTAGGTGAGCCCGAGCCGGCGGATCGCCGACGGCTTGAGGTTGACCAGCAACGCGTGTGCGTCCTTGACCAGCTCACCGAGTTGTCGTTGTCCCGCTTCGGAATTCAGCTCGAGAGTGATGCTGCGCTTGCCCCGGTTCAGGCTGGCGAAGTAACTGTCGCTCACCTGCCGGGAGATCTCGCCGCCCGGCGGCTCGATCTTGATGACCTCCGCGCCGAGATCGGCCAGCATCATCGTCGCGTACGGGCCGGCCAGCATGGTGCCGACCTCGAGGATGCGGATGCCCGCCAGCGGACCGTCCGTCATCGAACCAGCGCGGCGAGCTCCGCGATCACCTCGCGGGTACGCCGCTTGGACGCGATCAGCTCGTCGCGGTTGTCACCGATCGGCAGCAGGCGCACCGACAGGTCGGTGACTCCGGCATCGGCGAACGAGCGGAACCGCGCCAGGATCGCCTCCTCGTCGCCTGCCGCGCAGATGTCGCCGACGTCCTTGGCTTCACCCTGGTCAAGCAGCCG